>WTID01000034.1 GCA_011522855.1 Flavobacteriales bacterium | reverse complement strand
TCTTGTGGATCCGGTCCCCGCTTTGGACGAGGTGCTGGATGGTGTCGATCAAGGGAAGCCCCGCCCCCACATTGGTCTCGAAGCGGTACTCGACCCCGGCGCGCAGGGCAAGTTCCTTGAGGCCTTCATAGCGGGCCTGCTCGGAACTGGTGGCCACCTTGTTGGAGGCGACCACGGCAATGCTGTGGGCCAGGGCCTGCTCGTAGACTTCGCCCGCTTCGGCGCTGGCGGTGTTGTCGACAAGGACGCTGTTTTCCAGATCGAGGTCGGCGATGGCCTGGACAAACGCCTCCGGTGAGCTGTCCGTGGTGGCCTCAGCAAGTTGGGCGCGCCAATCGCCGGTGACCCCATTCGGGTCGATGAGCATCTTCCGGCTGTTGGCCAATCCCATGATGCGCAAGTCGAGTCGGCGGACCTGCTTGAGGTCCTCGCATTGGGCGAGCACCTGGTCGACCATCGTGCCGCCGACATTGCCCACGCCGAGGCAGAAGATGTGCAGGCGCTTGACTTCCGTTTCGAAGAAGGCCTGATGGATGGCCTGCAAGGCCTTGCGCTCGTGCTTGGCGTCGATGACGATGGAAATGTTGCGCTCGGTGGAGCCCTGGCTGATGGCCCGGATGCTGATGCCGTTGCGGCCGAGGGTGCCGAAGGCGCGCCCGGCGATGCCGCTCTGCTGCCGCATGCCGTCTCCGACGAGGGCCACGATGGCAAAGCCCGATTCGATGACGAGGGGTTCAATGCGGCCGAGTTGCTGCTCGGCACCAAACTCCTGGTTCAAGGCCGCCTCGGCCTCTGCGGCATCTCCATCGGCCACGGCGATGCTGATGGCGTGTTCGCTCGACCCCTGGGAGACGAGGACGACGTTGACGCCGGCCAGCGAGAGGGCCGTGAAGAGGCGGCGGGAAAAGCCGGGAACGCCGACCATGCCGCCACCGCTGACGGTGATGAGCGTGATGTTCTTGAGGGTGCTCAGTCCGGCGACGCCACGGTTGGACAGCGGCGCGTCCTGGCGCTTGGCGGGCGGAACGATGAGGGTTCCGGTGCTTTCCGGGTCGTCCGTCAGACGGACGTGCATGGGGATGTCTTTCTCGGAGAGTTGGGCCACTGTGGGTGGGAAGACCACCTTGGCGCCGAAGTGGCACAGCTCCATCGCCTCGGCATAGCTGAGTTCATCGATGACGCGGGCGGTGGGCACCATGCGGGGATCGGCGGTCATCATGCCCGCCACATCCGTCCACTTTTCCAGCGCCGTGGCGTCGAGGAAGCAGGCGGCGTAGGCTGCGCTGAGGTCACTGCCTCCCCGGCCGAGCGTGGTGGGGGTGCCTTGGGGCGTCGTGCCGATGAAGCCCTCCATGAGGAAGAGGTCGCCCTGGTCGAATCCGGCCTGACTGAAATGGTGACGCGAGGTCTCCACATCGAGTCGGGCTGAGCCGAACCGGTCATCGGTGCGCATCAGCTCAAGGGCATCGAGACGCTGTGGGGAGAAGCCGAGGTCGGTGAAGTGCCCCCACAGGATGGGCACGGACAGCCGTTCGCCGAGGCCCATCAATTCGTCGAGGGTGCGGGCGCTGGCTTCGCGAAGGAGATAAATGCCATACAGGAGGTCATCCAGATGGCTGAGCCGCTCCTTCAGCTCCGTCTCGATGGCATCATAGGTGGGGCGCTCGAGGAGGTCGAGCGCGCACTGGATGTGACGGTCGTGGATTTCCCGGGCCACATCGCGATAGCCGCCATCGCCGGATTGGGCGAGACGCCCCGCATTTCCAAGGGCATCGGTGATGCCGCCCAAGGCGGAACAGACCACCATGGCGCGGTAGCCGTCTTGCTGGCGCTTGTGCGCGAGAACGCGCCCGCAGGCGCGGATGCGGTCAGGATTGGCAACGGAGGAGCCTCCGAATTTCAGGATCTGCATGGCAGGAGCCGGTTGGTCACCACCCTACGCATCGTTCATCGGGAGGTTGCGATTTCCGTATAAAAATTACGGCGCAAACCCCAATCAGGCCTCGTCTTTTGCAAATTTCGAGATGACCTCCATGCTGACGCCGGTGTTGGAGAAGCCTCCATCGTGGAAGAGGTTCTGCATGGTGACGTACCGGGTGAGGTCGCTGAACAGGGTGGCGCAGTAGTCGGCACAGGCCTGTCCCGTGGCGTTTCCGAGGGGGCTCATGGCCTCGCTGTAGGCAATGAATTCATCGAATCCTTTTACGCCGCTGCCGGCCGTGGTGACGGTCGGACTCTGGCTGATGGTGTTGATCCGGACCTTCTTCTGCGTGCCGTAGTGGTATCCGAAGCTGCGGGCGATGCTTTCGAGCAGGCTCTTGGCATCGGCCATGTCGCCGTAGTCCGGAAACGTGCGCTGGGCGGCGATGTAGCTCAGGCCGACGACACTCCCCCACTCGTTGATGGCGTCGAGCTCCATTGCGGTTTGCAATGTCTTGTGCAGGCTGATGGCGCTGACGTCGAAGGTCTTGTCGAGGTAGCTGTAGTTCAGGTCCGTGTAATGCTTGCCCTTGCGGACATTCGGGGACATGCCAATGGAGTGCAGGACAAAGTCGACTTTGCCGCCAAAGTGCTCCATGGCGCCTTCGAAAAGGGCCTTGAGGTCCTCCATGCTCGTGGCGTCAGCCGGAATGACTGGGGCATTGCCGCATTGTTCGGCGAGCTTGTGGATTTCGCCCATTCGCATGGCGACGGGGGCGTTGGTCAAGACAATCTCCGCGCCCATCCGGTGCACGGTTTCCGCCGTCTTCCAGGCGATCGACATGTCGTTCAGGGCGCCGAAAATGATGCCCTTCTTTCCTTCCAGCAGGTTCATGGTCAATGGTGTCTGAATCGGCGAAATAAGCGCAATCCGCCTAGCGTTGCCCGGCTTCGGGCAGGATTTTGTCCGGATTGAGGATGTGGACAGGGTCGAATGCGTCTTTGATGCGGCGCTGCAGGGCGAGCTCCGCCTCGCTGAACCGGAGGTCCATGAAGGGCTTCTGCACCCAGCCGATGCCGTGCTCCCCGCTCAAGGTGCCGCCGAGGTGGATGACCTCACGGAAGAGTTCGCGAATGGCATCCGGCAGTGTGTCGTTCCATTGACCTTCGGGCATGACTCCGCGTAGGATGTTCACATGCAGGTTCCCATCTCCTGCGTGGCCGTAGCAGACGCTGTCGAATCCGTGCTCCGCACCGATGCGCTTCACGGCAGACAGCAATTCGGGCAAATGGCCCCGCGGCACCACCGTGTCTTCCTCCTTGTAGGTCGAATGCGCCTTGACGGCCTCTCCCACTTTCCGGCGCAGGTTCCAGAGTTGGTTCTTCCCCGCTTCATCCATGGCCAACAGGGGTTCGCCCGCGTGGAACCGCTCCAGGGACTGGGCAATGCGTTCAAGTTGGGGCATCAGGTCTTCCTCGCGGAAGCCATCGACCTCGATGAGCAGGTGGGCAGCGGTGTCGTCGGCCAACGGCAATTGTCGGTCTCCCGTGAAGTCCATGGCGAGCTCAATGGCGGAGCGCTCCATGAATTCGAGGGCGCTGGGTTGGTTGCCGTCCATGAAGAGTCCGGCGACGGCTCGGCAAGCGTCGGCCGGATCGGTGAACGGAACCAGCAGCAGGGCATTGAAGCGCGGCCAGGGCAGCAGCTTCAAGGTGGCTTCCGTGATGATGCCGAGGGTGCCCTCCGACCCGACCATCAGCTGGGTCAGGTTGTATCCGGTGCTGTTCTTGAGGGTGTCGGCTCCGGTCCGGATGACGGTGCCGTCGGCGAGCACGACCTCGAGGTTGAGGACCCAGTCTTTGGTGACGCCATACTTGACGGCCCGGGGACCTCCACTGTTTTCAGCGAGGTTGCCGCCAATGGTGCAGGTGCCCCGGCTGGCCGGGTCGACGGCGTAGAAGAGGCCCTTGTCCTGCACGGCCTCCTGCATTTCCTGGACGATGACACCGGGCTGGACGACCAGCTGGTGATGGAGCTCGTCGATCCGGATGATCCGGTTGAGTCGCTTGGTGCTCAGTCCAATGCCGCCGCGGACGGGCAGGGCTCCGCCGCTGAGGCCGGTCCATGCTCCAGAGGCCGTCACGGGCACTCCTTGAGCATGGGCCCACTGCATGACCGCGGAGACCTCTTCGGTGCTGGTCGGAAAGACGACGACATCGGGAAGGAACTGGAGGTCTTCGGTGTGGTCACGGCTGTGAGCCTCCCTCGATTCTGCCGCCCATTCCACGCGCAATCCGGGCACGGCGGCTTGCAGGGCTTTCGCGATCGGGAGGGACTTCGCTTCGGAATTCGAATGGCCGGACATCGGGCCGTAATTTGCCGACCACAGCCCCGGCTTGCCGGGTTCAGACCGTGAAAATTTCCACCACCATGCGCATCACAACCGCATTGGGCCTCTTGGTCCTCCTCCCTTCCCTGCTCACCGCCCAGAAGAACACCGTCCCCACGGAACGGTGGTCCAACGAGAAAATCTGGTACAGCGGCACCTTCCGGTCGGAAGGCGTCTACGGCATCCGCTCGATGGCCGATGGCGTGCACTACACGAGCCTCGACCGGGCCGGACAGGGCAACGCCGTGGTCAAATACGCCTATGCCACCGGTCAGGCTGTCGACACTCTGGCGAAGAGTGCTGTCATTTATCCCGATGGGGAGACCCGCATTGCGGGCTACCAATTCTCATCCGATGAGAAAAAGGTGCTGGTGAGCAGCAACCAGGAGTCCATTTACCGCCACAGCTACACGGCAGACTACCACATCCATGAGATTGGGAGTGGGACGGCGGGAACGGCCTTGCGCGAAGACGGCAAGCCCGTGCGGTTGGCCACGTTCTCCCCGGCGGGCGACAAGGTGGCCTACGTGATGGACAACAACCTCTATGTGGCCAATCTGAGTGGCGGGAATCGGGATGCGCAACTGACCGCGGACGGTCAGTGGAACCACATCATCAATGGGGCGTCTGACTGGGTGTATGAGGAGGAATTCGGCAAGGACCGCGGGTTCTTCTGGTCTCCCGATGGGCGGTACATCGCCTACTATCGGTTTGACGAGTCGGCTGTCCGCGAGTTCAGCATGCCGATGTACGGGTCCCTCTACCCTGACCCCTACACGTTCAAGTATCCGAAAGCGGGCGAGGCCAACTCAGAGGTCAGCATCCATGTGGTGGACGTGGCCACCGGGCGGAAATCTGTTCTGGCCCGGGTGGATCCGGACAACTACATCCCCCGCATCATGTGGATGGGGCAAAGAGAGATGTTGATGGTGATGCGGATGAACCGCCATCAGAACCGCATGGAGTTGCTTCGTTTCAATCTTGAAGTGCTGGCCGAGCGGGGCTCTCCCGAGCCCGAGGAGATTCTGGTCGAGGAGGCCCCGACGCACGTTCCCGTTCAGGACAACTTCACGTTCCTGGAGGACGGCTCGTTCATCATGACGAGCATGAAGGATGGGTACAACCACCTCTACCACGTCCGTCCGGGAAAGGCCGACAAGCAGTTGACCTCCGGCAATTGGGACATCACCTCCGTGCAGGGCTATGATGCCAAGCGGAAAGTGGTCTATTTCGCCGGCTCTTGGGCTGGGGCCACGCAGGAGCATCTGGCCAAGGTGGACTTGAAGGGGCGGATGACGAAGCTGGACGAGACGCCGGGAACCCATGGGGTGCGGTGGAGCAAGACGTTTGACTACGCCATCCACAACCACAGCGATGCGGACACCCCTCCTGTGTATGTCCTGCGCGACCGCAAGTGGAGCCAGATCCGTCTGCTCAAAGACAATGCCGGTTTGAAGGAGACGCTGGCCGATTATGCGGTGGCCCCACGGGAGTTCTTCACGTTCACCGACGATGCCGGTGAGGAGCTGAACTGCTGGATGATGAAGCCCACCGACTTCGATCCGACCCAGCAGTACCCTGTCTACGTGGCCATCTATGGCGGCCCGGGTGTCAACACGGTCAACGACAGCTGGGGCGGCACGACGTACTACTGGCACAACCTGCTCTGCCAGGAGGGCTACATCGTGGTGAGCTGCGATCCCCGCGGCACGCCGAAGCGTGGCCGGGAATTCGAGCACAGCACCTATCTCCAGCTTGGCAAGCTCGAGACGGAGGACTTCATCGACCTCGCCGAGCACCTCAGTGCGATGGACTACATCGACGGCGACCGCATCGGCATTCAGGGATGGAGCTACGGGGGCTACATGACCCTGCTGGCCATGACCAAGGGCGCTGAGCACTACGCTGCGGGCATTTCCGTGGCGCCGGTGAGCAACTGGCGGTTCTACGACAGCATCTACACGGAGCGCTTCATGCGGACGCCGCAGGAGAATGCCGATGGATATGACGACAACAGCCCCATCAACCACGCCGAGAAGCTGGAAGGGCCGCTGCTGCTCGTCCACGGTTCGGCCGATGACAACGTCCACTTCCAGAATGCCATGGAGATGGTGGACGCCCTCGTGGCAGCCGGCAAGGATTTCGATTTCTTCGCCTATCCCAACCGGAACCACGGCATCTACGGTGGCAACACCCGACTCCACCTGTTCAGCATGATGCTGGACTTTGTCAAGGAGAACCTCTGAGCAAACCAACGCGGGGATCGGGGCCTTGCAGGCCCTGCCCCCTATCTTGACCCCAACACCTGATCTGATTCACCATGTCTGATACGACTGTGGCCCAAGGCGGCCATCCGCGTGGCTTGTACACGCTCTTCTTTTCCGAGATGTGGGAGCGCTTCTGCTACTACGGCATGCGCGCCCTCCTCACCCTCTACCTGATCAAATCCCTCGCCATGGGCGATGCCGAGGCCTTCGGCATCTACGGCGCCTACACCGCCTTGGTATACGCCGCTCCGGTGCTGGGTGGCCGCATCGCCGACCGGTTGTTGGGGTACCGCAACGCGGTGGTCCTTGGCGGCATCCTGATGTGCATCGGCGAATTCCTGATCCTTGGGGGGACTGACACCTGGCTCTATGTGGGTATGGGCGCCATCATCGTGGGCAATGGCTACTTCAAGGCCAACATCTCCACGATTGTCGGCAAGCTCTACGCCGATGACG
>WTID01000035.1 GCA_011522855.1 Flavobacteriales bacterium | reverse complement strand
CAGGCGTTCATCGAACTGGACTGAAGGCCCGGCCCGCCGCGGGCCTCAGCCGACCTGGAGCTTGTTTTCCTTGGGGATGGCCAGGAGCAAGCCCAACGCCACGGCGAAGAACACGATCAGCACGAGGATGGAATTCCGCATGCTGCCGGTCAGGCCCTCGATGTAGCCCCAGCTGAACATGCCGATGACCACGCCGAGCTTTTCGAGCACCTCGTAGAAGCTGAAGTAGGACGCCGTGTCGTCGGTCTCCGGCAGCATCTTGGTGTAGGTGGAGCGGTTGAGGCTCTGCGTGCCGCCCATCATGAAGCCGATCAGGCCGGCGGCGATGAAGAACATGGTCGATCCGTTGACCAGCGAGTAGGCAAAGGCGCACGTCGCCCCCCACAGGAAGGTGGCCACGATGAGGACGGGCACATTGCCGTAGCGGCCGCTGAGCCGGCTGAACAGGAAGGAGCCGGGTATGGCCACGATCTGCACGACGATGATGGCGACGATGAGCTGGTCCTCCGGCAGCTGGATTTCCTTGATGCCGAAGGAGGAGGCCATGAGCATGATGGTCTGGATGGCCATGCTCATCACGAAGAAGCTGAGGAGGTAGCGGATGACCCGGGTCTTGCCCTTGAGGTCAAGGGCGACGCCCTTCAACTCGCGGAAGCCCTGCCACAGCAGGTTGCCGTCCGGCCGGTCCTTGACTTGCACGGGCATGCGCCGGAAGGTCACCTGGGCCCATCCGGCCCACCAGAGGCCGACGAAGATGAAGGCCCACCGCGTCAGGTGGGCGCCGACGCCCATGATGAGCGCCAGGCAGAGCACCAGGATGATGATGGAGCCGAAGAACCCCCAGGAGTAGCCCTTCGCCGACAACAGGTCGTGGTCTTCGGCCGGGGCGATTTCCGGGAGGAAGGCGTTGTAGAAGCCGAGGCTGCCCCACGCGCCGACGTTGGCCAGGAACAAGGCGGTCATGCTCCATTCGAGGTGCTCTGGATTGAACCAGAACAGGCCGATGCACCCCGAAGCGCCCATGTAGCAGAAAGCCTTGAGGAAGGTCAGCTTGCGCCCCAGGTAATCCGCCATGCCGGCCAGCAGGGGCGAGGCGAGGATGACGATCAGGAACGAGGCGCCCAGCACGTAGCTGTAGAGTTGGGTGTTGATGAACTCCCACCCGAGAAAGGTCACGGTGTCGCTGACGGCCCCGTCGGCTCCCTCCGTGGTCGTGACGGCGTTGTAGAAGATGGGGAAGATGGCCGTGGTGATGACGAGGAAATAGGCGCCGTTGGCCCAGTCGTACATCATCCATCCCATGCGGACGGCCTTGTCCGTGTACTCCTTGCGAATGCGCTTCAATCCCATGTCCGCTCAAGATAGGGGGTGGGATGTCCGCAGGCGGGACCGGGGTCAGGAGAGGAGTCCCTGCTTTTCCACGGCGTCGGCGATGTGGTCACCGATGGCGAGGGAGGCGGTGGCCGCCGGGGAGGGGGCGTTCAACACGTGGACGCTCCGGCCTTGGGCGATGATCCGGAAGTCGTCCTTGGTGTCCCCGTCCGGGCGCAGCAGCAGGGCGCGAACGCCACTCCGGCCGACACGCAGGTCGTCCATCTCGAGGGAGGGGACGAGGCGCTGGAGTGTCTTGAGGAAGAGCCGCTTGGAGAAGGCGCGGCGGTATTCGTTGATCCCGAAGGACATGTTCTTGAAGAACAGCTTCCACGTACCCCCATAGCCAAGGGCCTCGGCCGTGTCCCGCAGGCTGAAGTCGGTCTTGCCGTAGCCCTCGCGCTTGAAGGTGAATACGGCGTTCGGTCCGCATTCGATGTCTCCATTGGTCATGCGGGTGAAGTGCACGCCGAGAAATGGGAATTGCGGGTTGGGCACCGGATAAATCAGGTTGCGCACCTTGTGCTTGGCGTGGTCCTCGAGCTCGTAGTAATCGCCCCGGAAGCCCACGACCCGCTCGGGCAGGTCGACGCCATCCTTGCGGGCGAGGCGGTCGGCTTGGAGGCCGGCGCAGACCACAAGGCCCCGCGCCGTGAAGTCTCCCTGACGGGTGTGCACGGTGACGCCCCCGTCCTCCTGGGTGAATCCGGTGGCCTCCACGCCGGTGAAGACGCCGCTCTCCGGCTGCAGGCCCATGGCCACTTCGGCCATGGTCTTGGTGGCGCCTCGGAAGTCGATGATGCCCGTGCAGGGCACCCAGAGGCCGGCCACCGCACGGCAGTGGGGTTCGATGTCCTTGACTGCGTCCCCGGTGATGCGCTCGAGGCCCTCGATCTCATTCTGGATGCCGAGGCCGTGGATCTTCTCCAGCATCGGCAGCTCGTCCTCGGTGGCGGCGGCGACGACCTTGCCGCAGACGTCGTGGTCGACTCCGTATTCCTTGGCGAAGGCGACGAGTTCATGGCGCCCCTTGACGCAGTTGATGGCCTTCAGGCTGCCCGGTGGGTAATAGAGCCCGCTGTGGATGACCCCGCTGTTGTGCCCGGTCTGGTGGTCGCTCAGGATGGCCTCCTTTTCGAGCAGGGCGATGCGGGCCTGCGGGTGCCGGCGCTGCAGCTTGAGGAAGGCGGCGGCACCGACGATGCCGCCCCCCACCACGATGAGATCGAATTGGCGTTGTGATTCCATGCGCATTCGAGGGTGCGGGCGGCGAAGATAACCGCTCTGTCCGCCGCGGGTTCGCTGTGGGCCGGAGTGGGGCCGGGAACGGGTCAGCGCAGGATGTGGATGTGTCCCGTCCGCTCTTCGATGATGGGGATGCCGAGCTCCCCGTATTTCCAGAACAGCCGGTAGCCGTAGACCCCGTCCGGGATGTAGTGCCGACCCTCCATCGCCTCGCCTTCGAGACTCTGTCCGACCCACGGGGCCTCGGGATCCTCGGTGGACCAGACCAGTTCTCCCCAGCGGTCGAAGACCTGGAAGAGGAACTCGTCCAGTTCGGGACAATTGGTCTCCACCCGGAAGCCGTCGTTGATGCCGTCGTTGTCGGGCGTGAAGGCGGTGGGGACCCACATGTCGCAGCCGCAGTATTCTTGGGCCACCTCGACCACGTCGACGGCGATGCCGCACGCGTTCTCGGCCGTCAGGAGGTAGGTGCCGGCGGGAACGGTGGGGTTGAGGCCCTCGATGCCGGGTTCGGACCAGGAGAGGGTGTAGGGGATCTCCTCGAGGTTGGTGCCTTCCACGGCGCGGAGTTCGCCGAGGACCTCGGTTTCCTCGCCCCAGCAGACGATGCCTTGCATGGGGGCGGCGGCCACGTCGAGGTTGGGCCAGACGTCGACCACGACGGAAGTGGTGTCTTCGCAGCCGGTCATGCTGTCGAAGATGCGGATGGTGTAATCGCCTTCGGTGTCCCAGGCCGGCCCGCTGGCGATCACGTTTTCGTTGACGGTCCAGACCCACCAACCCACGGGGGCTTCGGCTTGGGCGGGCCAAGACCAGACCTCGGGCTGGTCGAGCACGCAATGGATGACGGTGTCGGGGAGGGGGCCGATGACCGGCACCGGCCACCATTCGATGGTGGTCTGGTCGGTCTCGGTGCAGCCGCCGAGGCTCACGGTGACCTCATAGGGGCCCGGTCCATCCGCAGCGGTCAGTTCGAGCAGGTTGCCGGTGGCGCCGGTGGACCAACTGGCGGTCTCGTGGTTGCCGGTGACGGTCAGGGCGGCGGGGGCGTTGTTGCACTCGCCCAGCGGTCCGCTGAGGGCCCAGTCGATGGGCGGCAGTTGGTTCAGGGCAATGGAGGCTGACGAGGTGCATCCGTTGTCGCCGAGGAGGTGGGCCGTGTACAGGCCGGGTCCGGCCTGATTGGGGGCGGGTGTGCCGGCCGGGAGCGTCCAGTCGGTCACGGTGGAGCCGGTGTTGGGGACGGCGGTCACCAGGCCAGTCGTGCCCCAGCAGAGTTGGTCGGGGATGGTCGAGAGGGACGCGGTGGGCAGGGGCAGGACGGCGATGTCGAGGGTTACCGTGTTGCCCGGGCATCCGCCCGCGATGGCCGTGGCCTGGGCCAACACGACCGAGGTCACGTCGAGGGCCGTCCCCGGAACGCCGCCGCCGTTGACCGTCCATTGGATCGAGGCGGCGATGTCGGTGGAGGCCTCCACGGTGACCACCTCGCCATCGCAGACGTCGATGGACGGTCCGGGGCTGACCGACACGGTGGGGGAGGCTTGTTCGATGACGGTCACGTCGATGCTCTCGCTGCAGGTGCCGAGCACGCCGGTCACCGTGTGGCTGCCGGCTCCGCTGACCGCCAGTGTGGCTTGGCCGGTCCCATCCCAGTCCAGGGCGGCGCCGGCGTCGGCTTCCGCAGTGAGGACGGTTGGCGCCCCATCACACAGGGTCACCGATGGGGTGGTCGACAGGTTGGGCGAGGGCAATTCCTCGATGGTGATGGTTTCCGTCTGGGGACAGCCGGTGGCATTGGCCTGGACGAGATGGTCCCCGACGCCGGCGGTCAGGGTGGCGGTGCCCGAGGAGGCCCACGCGACGCTTCCGGACGGGACGGAGGCGGTCACGGTCACCGTCTCACCGTCACAGACGGCGTAGGGGCCCGGTGGGTCGAAGCTGATGTCCTGGATTCCAGCATCGGAGCTGAAGTCCGTGGCGATGACGCAGAATTCCTGGACGTTGTTGGCGCCGCCGGTGCTACCCGTGAACCCCCAGTAGACATTGGGGTTTCCGGCAAAGAGGTCTCCGACGAGGTCGACGGAGGCGTTGATGCGTTCCTGCCCGTCGAAATCCATGGTCAGGATCTGGGCCACGGGGTCCCACTCGATGTGGACGTCGTGGTCTTGTCCGTCTTCGATGTTGGCGGCGGTGGCACTGGCCTGGATGGTGTTGGGTGTACAGCCGGCGATGCAGTTGGCTCCGGTGTGGTCGCCCGAGCCATCCCGTTGCAAGGCCAGATGGTCGTAGCTGGGGTCCCCAGCCCAGCCGTTCTGGTAGGTGTCGAACTCGATGATGAGGGCCGGATTGAAGTAGGGCGGATTGGCATCATACCCGATGCCGCCTCCGTCGCTGGGGTTCTCCGCTTGGGGGCCAATCTGCTGGAGGACCCAGGCGATGCCGTCTGCCCCGCCGTTGTTGTTGCCGAGATAGACCGTGAAGTCCATGGTGAAGGGCTCGGACACGTCGATGGTGCAGTCCGACCAGGCCGCGCCCTGCTGTGTGCCGATGGCCTCGGTCAGCCGGTAGCAGTCGCTCCCGAGCGCAATGGCGTCCCCGACCACGTTGAGCTGGGCGAGGCTGCTCAAGGACAAGAGCAACAGGGGAAGGGTCAGGAGGCGGAACACGGCGGTGCAAAATAGAAAAGCCCGCGGAGGCGGGCTTTTCTCATTGGGTGGAACGGAGTTCCAATCAGTTCTTGGCGGGGCTCACTTCGGCCTTCTTGTCCGCCTTCTCTTCGGGGCGGTTCATGGCCATTTGTTGCTTGCCCTGCTCCTTGTTGGAAGCCTTCTTGGCCTTCTTCTTCTTGCCCTTCTTGGACTTGGAGTCACAGCAGCTGGCAGCCTTGGCGCCTTGGCAGCAGGAGGACTTGCTCTTGGTGCACTCAGTCTTGGCCTTGTCGGAGGAAGCGCCGGTGCAGCTCTGAGCGGATGCGGTAGCGCCGAAAAGGAAAAGGGCGCCGAGGAGGAGAATGTGCTTCATGTCGTCGTTTGTTGCAATAAAGGTACGAACTACGGGTTCAACGTATGCCAACGCCCGTTATTTTGTAGACGAATCCTGTCCATGCCCACTCCCGAACAGCCCGGCAAGCGGATCACGCGCACAGAGCGCGCCGTGTGGCAGGCGGCCATTGCCGCCCTGCTGGTGCATGTCGTGACGCTCGGCATCCTCGAGCGCTGGGGGCGGCTTCCGGCTCCGGAGGCCCAGCCCTATGCCCAGGTCGACTTCGTGGACTTCGAGGAGGTGGAAACCCGCACGATGGAAGAGGCGGTCCGCGATCGGCTGGAGGCCCGGATCAACGAGCGGATCACCAATGTCTCGGCCGATGCCCGCGCCCGGACAGGCGAGGAGGTCCGCAGTTCCCGGGCGGAGCGGGAGGCCCTGTCCGAGGAGGTGGAAGCCGAATTGCGCGCCTTTGAGCAGGCTGCGTTCGATGCGCTGTCCGAGGGCCGAACCGACCCCACGCAAGGGGTGTCCCGTCCGGATCGGGACGAGGGGCCCATTGAGCGCTACGACGGTTGGGATGAGCGGGTGGCCGGTCAGGTTACGGCCGAATACGATCTCGAAGGGCGGAAGGCGCTCAACCTCAACATTCCCGGCTACCGTTGCCGAGGCGGGGGGGTGGTCCGCCTGGCCATCGTCGTGTCACCAGGAGGCGATGTCCTGGAGGCGTCGGTGCTTTCCACCACGTCCGATGGGGGGGAGGCGATGGCCGTGTGCCTGGAGAGCGAATCCCTGCGCAGTGTGCGGCAGTGCCGGTTCCAGTCCAAGGCGGAGGCGCCCCGACGTCAATCGGGTACGCTGACCTACCGGTTCATTGCCCAGTGAGTCCGGCGTACTCGGACAGGTAGGCGAAGGCCGGGGTCAGTTTGCCGGCGAGGTTGGTTTCCGAGGCCCCTTCGAGGATGCCTTGGGCGTCGCCCTCCACCACCAATGGAATGATGTGCTTCACGAGCGTCGCGCCGAAGTCGGCGCTGGCGTCGCGGGGCAGTTCGCAGGGCAGGTTGTCCACCGCCATGACGCCGACCGAACCCGGAGTGCGGAAGGGCACCCTGCATTCCTTGACCGGGTCGTATCCGTACATCGGGTCGGCGATGGTGCTCGGTTCGACCGTGGAGGCCACCGGGCCGTCAATGTCGCAGCTGATGTCGGCCACCACCGAGATGCGCCAGTCTTCGTCGCGGACGTCTTCCCGGGTGAAGAGGAAGGGCGAGCCTTCCGCCCAAAAATGCCCGGCGATGAACAGATCTGTCGACCGGGCGAAGGCCATGAAGGTGCTCTCGTAATCGATGGGGTCGGAACAGAATTCGTCGAAGTCGAAGCCGCCGTCCCCACGCCGGCGGTTGTAGTCCTCCAGGTCGAGGTGGGTGAAGACGGGCTCGCCGAAATCCTCGC
>WTID01000026.1 GCA_011522855.1 Flavobacteriales bacterium | reverse complement strand
CCTCGGTGGCGTAGGCGAAGTGGTAGCGGTTGGGCTCGTCGTCGTTGCGGAAGACCAGCTCGTCCTCGCTCTGCGGGGTGCCCAGCTTGTGGTAGTACACGCTGTGGAAGGTGTTCTCGGCGCTGAATTCGCTGCCGTCGGGGGCCGGGTAGCGGCTGTAGTAGAAGCCGTCACCGACCCAGCTGGCGCCGGAGAACTTGACCCACTCGAGGACGTCGCCGGTCTCCTCACCGGTCTCGAGGTCCATCACGCGGATCTCCTGCCAGTCGCTGCCGGCGGCGTTGCGCATCACGGCGATGTACCGGTCGTCGTCGGAGGCGCTGGAGAGGCTGGCGGTCACCGTGCCGTCCTCGCTCAGGGTGTTGGGGTCGAGGAAGACGCGGTCCTCGCCGTCGAGGCCGTCGCGGACGTACCAGACGCTCTGGTTCTGCAGGCCGTCGTTCTTGCTGATGTAGTAGCGGTCGCCAATCTTCCGCGGTGCGCCGACCTTCTCGTAGTTGAAGATCTGCTCGTAGCGGTCGCGGATGGCGTTGCGGAACGGGATGGCGTCGAGGTGGCCGCGGGTGACGGCGTTCTGGGCCTCGACCCACGCGCCGGTCTCCTCGCTGCGGTCGTCCTCCAGCCAGCGGTAGGGGTCGGCGACCTCGGTGCCGAAGTAGGTGTCGGTGACGTCTTCGGTGCGGGTGTCCGGGTAATCGTAGGACTTCATCGTATCGGAAGTGTCGGCGGTGGTGCCGCAGGCGGCCAGGAGAAGGGCTGCGGCGCAGGGGAAGAACAGTTTGCGCATATCGTGAATGGGGGGGCAAATTAGTCGACATGAAGAACAGCCACGAAATCGACTACCGCATCCACGGTGATGACCTCCAGACGGTGGAGGTCGAATTGGATCCCCAGGAGACCGTCATCGCCGAGGCCGGCGCCATGAACTGGATGGAGGAGGACATCACCTTTGAGGCCCGGATGGGCGATGGAACCGAGCCGAATTCGGGCTTCATGGGCAAGCTCTTCGGTGCCGGAAAGCGGGTGCTGACGGGCGAAAGCCTCTTTATGACGCACTTCACCAACCGCGGGGCGATGAAGCGCCATGTGGCCTTCGCTGCGCCGTGTCCCGGCAAGATCGTGCCGGTCGACCTGGCGGCCCTCGGGGGCGACCTGATTTGCCAGAAGGACGCCTTCCTGTGCGCGGCCATGGGCACCCGGGTGAGCATCGCATTCAACAAGAAGCTCGGCGCGGGATTCTTCGGTGGGGAGGGCTTCATCCTGCAGAAACTGCAGGGCGACGGCAAGGCCTTCTTGCACGCCGGGGGCACGGTCGTCAAGAAGGAGCTGCGCGGCGAGACCCTGCGCGTGGACACCGGCTGCATCGTGGCCTTCGACGGCACCGTCGACTACGACATCGAGATGGTGGGCAGCCTCAAGAGCATGTTCTTCGGTGGGGAGGGGCTGTTCCTCGCGACCCTGCGTGGACACGGTACGGTGTGGCTGCAAAGCCTGCCGTTCAGCCGCCTCGCGGACCGCATTCTCATGAGCGCGCCCAGCCAGGTCGGGTAGTCCAAAGGGGAGGGGAGTGTCCTCGGTGGACTCGGTCGGATGATCGACGGGATCTGACCTGATCGCGGACCCGGATTCGGGAATTCGTCAGCGGACGGATGGCCGGATTCTCTCTTCTAAGGCGCAATTTGTCGAGACGAAGCCTTGTTTTTCGTCGATAAATGGGTATATTTATGATTGCCCAACCCAGATTGTGCTCACATGAACCGTCTGACTGCCCTCCTCTTTTGCCTGTCGGCATTGGCTGTAAGCCATGCCCAGGTCACCTCCTACGGCCTGTCCGTGGAGGTCGTTGCCGAACACGACTCCGGCGTGTTGTCCGGCATGACCACCTACCACCTCTACATGGAGTGTGTGAACACCGACGACGTCGTGTCGTCCGTGAGTGGTGATGCCATCTTCCCGCTGGACTTGAACACCACCACGTCCTTCTGGCAGGACGCGCTCGGTGCGGCCACCCCCAACGCCGTCAACCCCCTGCTGTTCGGGTTCTTCCCGGATCTGGAGTACGACTCCTGGGTGACGATCGGCATCAGTCAGCAACCGGACGGCGCGGCCAATGAGGGCGAGGTCAGCGTCGTGGAGAGCCCCAACCAGGGCTGGTTGCTCCCCTTCGAGACGGGCGGCAACATTGTCATCGACGACGCCACGGGCGGGGCGTGGTTCGTGACGCAGAACTACAGCAATGGCATCGCGGGCGATGACCACAAGGTGCTGCTGGCACAATTGACGACGGACGGCGAGATCTCGGGCACGCTTCTCGTTCAGGTCTTCGAGCACGGGGTGGGTGAATCCGACCTGCGTTTCCACCTCAGTTTCGACGGAACCAACGGCTCGGGCGCCGGCGGTTGCATCGATCCGGAGGCCGACAACTTCAATCCGACCGCGGCGGTCGACGATGGATCCTGCCTGTACGGCGGCTGTACCGACGACACGGCCTGCAACTTTGATTCCACGGCCAACGACGACGACGGGAGTTGCACCTATGCGGCGCCCTTCCGCGACTGCGACGGCAACTGCTTGTCGGACACCGACGGGGACGGCACCTGCGACGAAGAGGAAGTCGCCGGATGTACGGACGAGACGGCCTGGAACTACGATCCCGCCGCCACCGATGAGGATGGCGGCTGCGTCTATTTCAATGCCTGTGGCATCGAAGCGGACGCGGTGGTCGAGGCGAGCAGCTTCGACTTCGACCCGGCTGTGCTGACCCTCGATGTGGGGGCCACCGTGGTCTGGGTCAACGTCGGCGGCCTGCACAACGTCAACGCCACCACCGACCAGCTGACGGGCTTGCCCTTCGACAACCCGCAGCCGTTCAACATCCCGGCCATCCTCGGTTCGCCCGAAGGCACCTGCCTGGGCTCCTTCACCTTCACGGTGCCGGGGGTGTATGACTACAACAGCTCCGTGTCCAACCAGGCCGAACTCGGCATGGTCGGCACCATCATCATCGGCAATGGGGGCTGCACCGATGACGCCGCCACCAACTACGATGCCGCTGCGGAATTCGACGACGGCTCCTGTGTCTACTCCGGTTGCCTCGACGCCTTGGCCAGCAACTACAACCCGCTCGCCACGATTGACGACGGGTCCTGTCTGTACCCGGGGTGTACCGATCCGACGGCCGCCAACTACGACGCCGGGGCCAACGACGACGACGGCTCCTGCCTCTTCCCGGGCTGCACGGACGCGGCTGCCGACAACTTCGATGCCGGCGCCAACACCGATGACGGCAGCTGCACCTTCAGCGGCTGCACGGATCCGGAGGCCTGCAACTACGACGCTTCGGCCGACACCGACGATGGGTCCTGCCTCGATGCCTTCGGCACGTGGGGCGTGGATTACCTCGATTGTGATGGCGCCTGCCTCAACGACACCGACGGCGATGGCGTCTGCGACGAGCTGGAGACCTCGGGCTGCATGGACATCACCGCCTGCAACTACGACGCGAATGCCAGCGACGAGGACGGCAGTTGTGAATACTGCTCCTGCGCGGGAGGCGGGGACACGATCACCGTCCTCGGCGACACGCTGACGCAGGTGACCTTCACCGACGACACCATGGGCTATGCCCTCGATGTGGAGTGGGTCACGACCCACACCTCCGGCACGCTCGCCGGCCTGTCCACCTACCGGCTTTACGTGGTCCTCAACGACCCGGCCGACCTGCTCAGCAGCTGCTACGGCAACGAGGCCAATCCGATGGTGGTCAGCGCTTCGACCGGATTCTATCAGGATCCCCTGGGTGGCACCTTCGGCACGAGCATCAATTCCCTGCTCTTCGACGTCTTCCCCGAGGTCGCCCACGACAGCTGGGTCACCATCGGTCTGGACGGCACGCCGCCGGCCGGATACAGCGCCATCCAAAGCGCCCAGAGCCCGAACCAGAACTGGATCGCCAGCTTCGACACCGGCGGCGAGATCCGCATGGACGATGCGGTGGGCGGTGCCTGGTTCGTGACGTCCTCCAACCTCAACGGCGTGCCGGATGCGGACCTCCGCGTGCTGGTGGCGCAATTCACCACGGATGGTGTGGTCAGTGGCACTTTGCCGGTGCAGGTCTTCCCGCTCGGCGATGGGGGCAATGAGGAGCGTGCAGCCTTCACCTTCACCACGGAGGGACTCGGCCAGCCCGAGATGACCGAGGTCGTGGGCACGGGCGGCGACAACGCCTGCGGGTGCACGGACGCCACCGCCGACAACTTCGATGCCGACGCCGACTACGACGATGGCTCCTGTGAATTCAGCGGGTGCACCAACCCGGATGCCCTGAACTACGATGCCGACGCCAACGTCGACGACGGCACCTGCATCGTCCCGGGCTGCACGAACCCGGCGGCCGACAACTACAACCCGGACGCCAACCAGAGTGACGGCTCCTGCATCCTCAGCGGCTGCACGTATCCGGACGCCGCCAACTACGACCCCACCGCCAACAACGACGACGGTTCCTGCCTCTATTACGGCTGTACGGACCCCGCGGCGGACAACTTCGATCCGACGGCCAACACCGACGATGGCGGCTGCATGTACCTCGGATGCACGGACCCGGAGGCCGACAACTACGATCCCCAGGCCAACATGAGCGATGGCACCTGTGAGTACTTCGGGTGCACGATTCCGGTCGCCTCCAACTTCGATCCGGACGCCAACGTGGACGACGGTTCCTGCCTGTTCCCGGGCTGTACCGACGCCGATGCGGTCAACTACGACCCGACGGCCAACGACGACGACGGTTCCTGCATCCTGGAGGGCTGTACCGATGCTTCCGCGTCCAACTTCGATGCGGACGCCAACCAGGACGACGGTTCCTGTCTGTACCCCGGTTGCACCGATTCTGCGGCCTCCAACTTCGATCCCGGCGCCAACGACGACGACGGTACTTGTCTGTTCCCGGGCTGCCTGGATTCGGACGCCGTGAACTACGATCCGAGCGCCAACGTCGACGATGCGTCCTGCCAATACGGGGGGTGCATCGATTCGAGTGCGTCCAACTATGACGAGACGGCGGATGTGGACGATGGGTCCTGCCTGTACCCCGGTTGTACCGACAGCGTGGCGGACAACTATGATCCTGGCGCCAACGACGAGGACGGTTCCTGCATCTACTCCGGCTGCACGGACCCGACGGCCCTGAATTTCGAGGTCTTCGCTTCGGTGGACGATGGCACCTGTCTCTACGGAGGCTGCCTCGATCCGACCGCTTGCAACTACGACGCGGACGCGGACCTCGAGGATGGCTCCTGCACCTACCCGTCGGCCGCCAATGTCGATTGTGATGGCGTCTGCTTCAACGACGCCGATGGCGACGGGGTATGCGACGAGGATGAATTCAGCGGTTGCACGGACCCCACGGCGTGCAACTACAACCCGACCATGACGGAGGACGATGGCAGCTGTGACTACTGCTCCTGCGCCGGCGACGGGGCAGCCTCCCTGTCCAGTCTGGATTACGACTCCAACATCGACGGCTATGGCCTCCGGCTCGAGCGCGTGGTGGACCACGCCTCTGACGCCCTCGCCGGCATGACGACCTGGCGCGTGATTGCCACGGTGGCCAACGCCGACGACATGCTGTCGAGCGTCTATGGCAACGAGACCCTGCCGCTCGTCATTTCCTCCTCCACGTCCTTCCACCAGGACCCGATGGGGGCGACGTTTGCCAGCGGCATCAACCCGCTGCTCTTCGGTTTCTTCCCGGACCTGCCCTACGACAGCTGGGTGACCGTGGGCATCGAGGGCACACCCGACGCTGGTCTTGGACAGGGGGACGTGCAGAACGCGCTCAGCCCGAACCAGAATTGGATCATCGACTTCGAGGCCGGTGGGGACATCGTCATGGACGACCCCGTGGGCGGCGCCTGGTTCGTGACCAACGTCTACACCAACGGCATCGCCGGGGACGACCTCGAGGTGCTGCTCGCCCAGTTCACCACCGACGGTGAGGTGACCGGCACGTTGAACTACCAGGTCTTCATCAACGGCAATGGTGCCGAGGACGAGCGGGTCACCGTCTCGTTCAACTCTGCCGACCTCGACGGGGCCCCGGGCCCGGCGTGCGGCTGCACCGATTCGACTGCGGACAACTACGATGCCACCGCCGTCTACGACGATGGCAGCTGCACCACCGCCGGCTGCACGAATTCTGCTGCCGAGAACTTCAACCCGGCCGCCACCGAGGACGACGGTTCCTGTCTCTTCTCCGGCTGCACCGATCCGGAGGCCTTCAACTACGATCCGACCGCCAATTCCGATGACGGTTCCTGCATCCTCTTCGGTTGTACGAATCCGGAGGCCGAGAACTTCGACCCGGAGGCCAACTTCGAGGACGGCACCTGCATCCTGTATGGCTGCACCATCAGCGGCGCGGAGAACTACGATCCGGACGCCACGGACAACGACGGCTCCTGCATCTTCGCCGGCTGTACGAACCCCGACGCCTCCAACTACGATCCGCTGGCCACCATCGACGACGATTCCTGCGTCATCCCCGGCTGCACGGACGCGTCGGCCTCGAACTACAACCCGGACGCGACGTTCAACAACGGCACCTGTGAGTACCTCGGTTGTACCGATGAGGCGGCCTGCAACTACGACGCCTCGGCCCTGACCGATGATGGCTCCTGCGCCTACCCGGAGGACCTGTACGACTCGGATGAGTTCGACTGCAATGGCGACTGTCTGGTCGACTCCGACGGCGACGGCATCTGCGACGCCAGCGAGGTGCCCGGCTGCACGGACCTGATGGCCTGCAACTACGACGGCGCGACCGACGATGACGGCTCCTGCGAGTACCTGTCCTGCGCCGGCTGTGACGACCCGTCCGCCGACAACTACGACCCGACGGCCCTGTTGCCCAACAGCGACCTCTGTGAATACCTCGGCTGCACCAACGCGGCTGCCGACAACTACGACGCCGGCGCCAACGTGGACGACGGAAGCTGCCAGTTCAGCGGCTGCACGGACCCGGAGGCCGACAACTACGACCCCCAGGCCAACG
>WTID01000154.1 GCA_011522855.1 Flavobacteriales bacterium | reverse complement strand
CCCAGTTCCGGGTGGCGGTGATGTAGCCCAGTGGGGCATCGAGCCACACGTACAGCACCTTGCCCTCCGCCCCCTCCACGGGGACGGGGACGCCCCAATCGAGATCCCGGGTCATGGCCCGGCTCTGCAGGCCACCGTCCACCCAGCTCTTGCATTGTCCGATCACGTGGGCCTTCCACGCCTTGGGATCGTGGTGGTGAGCTCCCTCCAGCTCCCCTTTCTCGAGGTACTCCCGGAGCCAGTCCTCATGGCGGTCCATCGGGAGGTACCACAGGGTCGTCTCCCGCCATTCCGGCGTCGCCCCGCTCAGGGTGCTCACCGGGTTGATGAGCTCTTCTGGAGACAAGGCGGACCCGCACTTCTCGCACTGGTCGCCATACGCCTTGTCATGGCCGCATTTCGGGCAGCCACCCTGGACGTACCGGTCGGCGAGAAACTGCTTCTCGACCGGGTCAAAAAACTGTTGCCGCGTTTCCTGTGTAAACGCGCCCTTCTCGAGCAGGGTCAGGAAGTACTCCTGCGCAAAGCGGTGATGATCCGGGCTGGAGGTGCGGTCATAGTGATCGAAGGCGATGTCCAATCCGGCGAAGGCCTCCTGCATTTCCTCGTGGTACCGGTCCACAATGGCCCGGGGCGTGGTGCCCTCCTTCCGGGCGCGCAGCGTGATGGCCGCCCCATGCTCATCCGAACCGCAGACCCAGACGACGTCCTGCTTGCGCAAGCGCAAGTACCGCACATATACATCCGCCGGGAGGTAGGCACCGGCGATGTGACCAATGTGGATCGGGCCGTTGGCATAGGGCAACGCCGAAGTGACCAAAGTCCGGGCAGGAGTCGCGCTCATCGCGGCGAAGGTAGCCACCACACCCGTGGCCCGGTCCGCAGCCTGCGAATTGCGATATTGCCCATCCATCCCAGTCCGTTGAAACACATTCTCCTTCCTGTCCTGCTCATTCTGACGCCCATTGTTTCGGGCCAGACTCCGGAAAACGGAGGGAGCCGAGAACAACGGGTGGATTCGTTGAAGCACATTGACAATCCCCGGTGGTGGTATCCGGGCGAGCCCATCACCTGGCTCGAGGACGGCATCCTCGACGAGCTGCTCGACGAAGAATTCGACGGGTTCTACGTTTTCGCAGAATCCCCGAGGTCGAAGAACTATTTCAAAGGGATCACCATGCTGCGGTCCCCTGAGGGTCAGGAGGCCCTCCTAATCAAGGGAGATTGCCGATACATCAGCTACAATCGGGGGCGGACCAACTCCAGCCATAGCATTGTGAACGGGCACACACATTATTCCTGCATGTACTGGATGGGCGGGGCGCTTTATTTCCAGAATGGACACACCAACTGGATGCGTCACTCCCAGCGACTGTATCACTCCCGGGAGACTTTGCAAATGGAGAGGCACGATACGGAAGACCCTCCGGACGGGGTCGAAAATTGTGCGGCCTATGCTCTGGATGACGGGGTTCTCCTCCTTTCCGCCGTGAACGAAACCATGATCTCGGCGGAGGTCATTCCGGCCTATTTCCTGCCCCACACCTCCGCTGAATTCCAATGGTTGGGGTCGATCAACCCGACCATTGGCAAGGTGGACCCTGAGGCTAACGGGTATATGCTGGACGATTATGTGGTCTATCGCAACGGTTCAAGCTTCACGGTCATCCGCAAATCCGATCTGCACTTCGTCAATGCTCCTTCTGGAATGGCGAGCCTCTCCCATGCAGGAGGATCATTAATCGAGTCTGGAAGATGGACGGCATGGAAGGGGAATCGCTTGTTCAGCTGGATCAACGACACGATCCTCACGGAGGACATCGACGAACTCGTTCAAGGCGCATCGTGGAGTCCCCTCATCCTGACAGCCGCCCCTCCGGATTCTGAAATCGAAGACAGACTCGACACCGGCTGGGGCTGGACCTTGGCCATCTTGATGTCCAGCGCGTTCCTCTTCTTGCTCTTCGAGCGTTTGGCCAATCCGCGAAAGACGAAAATCGTGGCCGTCGATGCCATCACGGGGAAAGCCCAGCCCATCACCTTGTCCCCGGAATCGGAGATGATCCTCGTTCACTCAGGACGGATGATGGGGTCGGAAGCGTTTGACCGCATCATTGGACTGGACGAAGTGGAATCTCCCGAAACACGGCGTTCGAAGCGGAGTCGCTTCATCCAGCTCGTCAATGCCGAGGCGCAGGCGCGGTTCGGGCGGGATCTCATCGTGCGCGTGCGATCAGAAGAAGACAAGCGCATCATGCTTTACCACATCATCCATGTGGATGGTGGGGATGGGTGACCCCGCTATCTTCGTCCGCATGTACGGTTCAATGAAGGATCACCTCCGGCGGGAGCTGGAGGCGATTGAACAGGATGGCCTGTTCAAGAAGGAGCGGGTCATCACTTCTGTGCAGGACGCCGTGATCCAACTCGAAGATGGAAGTGAGGTGCTCAACTTCTGCGCCAACAACTACCTCGGACTGTCTTCCCATCCCCGCGTGGTCGACGCCGCCAAGCGCGCCATCGACGACCGTGGATTCGGCATGAGTTCGGTGCGCTTCATCTGCGGTACGCAGGACATCCACAAGGAACTCGAACAGACCATCGCCGACTTCCACCACACCGAGGACACCATCCTATACGCTGCGGCCTTCGATGCCAACGGTGGGGTCTTTGAACCGCTGCTCACCGCGGAGGACGCCATCCTCTCCGATGCGCTCAACCACGCGTCCATCATCGACGGAGTTCGGCTGTGCAAGGCGGCGCGCTACCGCTTCGCCAACAATGACATGGCCGATCTCGAGAAGCAGCTGCAGGCCGCCAACGAGGCCGGGCACCGCTTCAAGGTCATCGTGACCGACGGGGTGTTCTCCATGGACGGATACGTCGCCCAGATTGACCGCATCTGCGACCTCGCAGACCAGTACGATGCGCTCGTCATGGTGGATGAATGCCATGCCACCGGGTTCATCGGCCGGACCGGGCGGGGCTCCATCGAACTGCGGAACGCGCTGGGCCGCGTGGACATCATCACGGGCACGCTCGGCAAGGCCATGGGGGGCGCCATGGGCGGATTCACCACGGGCCGCGCCGAAATCATCGAGATGCTCCGCCAACGCAGCCGGCCCTATCTCTTCAGCAACTCGCTCGCCCCCAGCATCGTGGGCGCCAGCCTCGAGGTGTTCCGCATGCTCGATGAAACCACCGAGCTCCGCGACCGACTCGAGGAGAACACGCGGTACTTCAAGGACGGACTCCGGCGCATCGGACTCGACTTCAAGGATGGAGAAAGTGCCATTGTCCCGGTCATGCTCGGCGATGCGCGATTGAGCCAGGTCATGGCCGACGCCCTCCTCGAAGAGGGCATCTATGTGATCGGCTTCTTTTATCCGGTGGTGCCCAAGGGCCAGGCCCGGATCCGCGTCCAGCTCAGTGCCGCCCACACGAAGGACCACCTCGACCGGGCTCTGGACGCCTTCGAAAAGGTGGGCAAGTCCCTCGGCGTGGTGGCCGAACCCGTCTGACATGCGGATCCTGGTCGTGGGCCAGGGGCTGGCCGGCACGCTCGTCAGTCACGCTGCACTCCAGCGCGGGTGGGACTGCCACGTGATGGACTCAGGACAGCCGTCCGCCTCTTCAGTCGCGGCCGGCATGTTCAACCCGATGTCGTTCCGCCGCATCATCGAAGTGTGGGATGCCCGACCCCACATCGATTCCATGACCGCCACCTACCGTGCGTTCGAGGCTGACCTTGGTGAGTCCTTCCTCCATTTCCTGCCGATCCTCAAGCAGATTCCCAACGCCGAATACGCCGAAGAATGGAACCGCAAGGCCCTCGATTCCCCCTGGATTGAACCCGTCCGGTCCGATGCGGAGGTGCTTCAACGGTTTCCCGATGCCGTTCCCTCACCCGGCCATGGATATGGCCTCGTCCAAGGCGGTGGTTGGCTGGACCTGCCCCGGCTCATTCAAGCATGGCGGGACCGGCTCATGGAGGAAGGAAGATTCACGGTAGGACAATGGTCTGCTACGCAGGCTCAGAAAGCCAACGACGACGGTTGGGACACCATCATCGACTGCCGAGGGTGTGGAGCAGCACTCGATTCCACCGCAGGTCCTTTGGACATCCGAGCCAACCGCGGAGAAATCCTGACAGTGAAACCCGATGGAAGTGGGGGCGCATCCCTACCGGACACGCACATCCTGAACTTTGGAAAATGGACCTTGCCCACGCAGCCGGGGTCCTGGCGTCTCGGAGCCAGCTATGAATGGAACCGAATCGACCTCGATCCGACTCCCGAGACCCGGGATTTCCTGATGGCCTCCCTCAGGCGAGCCGCGCCGAATACGGCAACCAGCATGACCGTCCGTCACGATGTCGGGTTGAGACCGGTCTCCAAGGACCGCCGCCCCGCCGTCGGGCTCCACCCCACCATCTCGAGCCTCCACGTGTTCAATGGCCTCGGGACCCGCGGGGTTCTCATTGGCCCACGCTGGTCCCACCTTCTCTGTGATTCTCTGGTAGGAAAAGCACAACTCCCTGACATTGTGAACCCTGTGCGCCTGCTGTGATGTTGCAAATTTCATTTTTTACTGAAATATTTGCCCTGTGGAAACATCCGGGCTCGAAGAATTCTCTGCGGCAGCCAACTTCTTCCTCGAAGAATGGCCGGCGATTCTCAAGCCCTGGGGATTCACCCGCACGGCCGGATTGATCCACGGCACCCTCCTCATTCACTCGACCCCCCTGACCGCGGACGAGATCCTCGCCTCCACAGGAGTCAGCCGTGGCGGGGTCAGCACCCAGCTCAACATCCTGCACCAAACGGGACTCATCGAGCGGATGCGCCTTCTCGGAGAGAGACAGGAGCGGTTCACCCCGATTCGGGACGGCCGCCTGATTCGGGCTGCCCTCCTGGCCCACTTCGAACAACAAACCTTGAGGCCCATGAAACTCCTCGAACACACCCTCACGGCCATTGCCGGGAAAGAAGATCTTTCGTGGCTGGGCGCCCTGCAGGACTTGGGTCAAAATGAGACATGAATAGCACAAATTGTTTTACACAAGACCCTTGTTGTCAGTAAAATAGGCTCAAAATATTTCTTTAATTTATTTCAATTATTTCTGAAATCATGATCGACCAACAGATTGAACAGGCCCTGAATGACCAGATCGCCATGGAGGCTCGCTCCTCGCATTTCTATTTGGGCATGGCCACGTGGGCAGAGACCCACGGATTGAACGGCACGGCCGCTTTCCTCTACCGGCACAGCGACGAGGAGCGCGAGCACATGCTCAAGCTCATCCGGTTCGTCAACGAACGGGGCGGAACCGCCCACATTCCCTCCCTCGATGCTCCCACGGCGGAATTCAGTGGTTTGCACGCCGTCTTCACGACCCTGCTTGAACACGAAACCAAGGTGACAGCCAGCATCAATGAGGTCGTGGACCTCTGCCTGTCCAGGAAAGACTACACCACCCACAACTTCATGCAGTGGTACGTTTCCGAACAGATCGAGGAGGAGGCCCTCGCTCGCACGATCCTGGACAAACTCGCCATGATTGGCTCCGACAGCGCGGGTCTTTATCTCTTCGACAGAGATCTGGAACAACTCGAACCGGAGGCCTGATTTCGAGGCTACGGCCTGATTATTTTGCGGTTCAGCGGTTCCCTTATGTGGCGTTCCCTCCTCGGCTGTTCTCTCCTCGGATGCTCTCTGCTTCCCGCTCCTGTGCTTGCGGCAAGGGGTGGCAATGGGACGACGTCGGAGCGGGTGTCTGAGTCCGCGGTGATGCGTGTCGAGGCGGATGACCCCGAAATCGACCGCTCCCCCATCTGGGCCATTCAATACCGCCGCTACCTGTATCTGCTGGGGCGGGAGATGTTCTGGCCTGAACTGGCCGCGAGGGAATCCTTCCGCATCGCCGTCGTGGGCTGGCCCGATCTGGCCGAAAACCTCAGCTCCAAGCTGGATGGCCGCGCCATCGCTGGACTCCCCGTGGACATCGTGCCGCTCGATGCGGCGGGGTTGGCGACCGAACGCGGGGACTTCACTGTGCTCTTCCTCGGAGGGACCGGAGGCGATCCGGAGACCAATGTCGAGATGCAACAGGCCGTGACCCGCTGGAACCGGAAGGGCAACAAGGAGGCCCTCATCATCACGGACGGAGGCAGCATTTCTGGGTTTGACCTCATCCTTCGGCGCCGGAAGGTGGGCGATGAGCCCCAACTCTGCATTGTTCAGGATACGGAGGGCCTTGCCGCCAAGGGCATGACCCTCCCAGTTCCGTTCCTTCAAAAGCTGTGTCCATGAGCCGCTGGATTTCCGCCATCCTGTCCCTCGTTTTCGTGCTGGGCCTCCTCCCTGGATGGAGCTGGGCCCAAGGTCCCCTGACCCGTCAGGCTGTGGAGCTCGCGCAGGACCGCCGGTTTGAGGAAGCCGAAGCCATCATCGAACGGGCCCTCAATTCGGCCGAGGCTGGTGACGCCACCGCCTGGTATGTCCACGCCTTCATCGAGAAATCACTCTTCGTGGTCCGCGACGCGCGGAATCCCGATTCCCCTTCCCGATTGGAGGCCACGCGGTCGGCCATGGAGTGCGCCCGGCTCGATGAATCCGGTGAGCTGCAGGACAAACGGGTCGCGCTGCTGACGTTCCTGGCCGATACGCACCTCGAGGACGCCCGGGATGCCGTCCGGACAAGCCGTCCGGGAGACGGCAAGCGCGCCCATGCCCACCTGGAAGCCCACGCGGCCATTCAACGCGTCCTCGACCCTTCGTGGAACCCTCAACCCGACGCCGTCCTGCTCGACCAGATGCTCGCGGAACATGCGTTTGCCCGAGCCGAGGAGCAGGAGCGCTCCGGGGCGGGCCCCTGGTTTGAATGGGGCCGGACCTGCTACGAGCGGGCGGCACTCCGGGGGCCGGATCGATTCCGCTCCCTGTTCAACCTCGCGGTTCACACCTACAACCAGGGAGTGCGTCAGTTCAAGGCGTCCGAGGACGACCTCGATGCCGTGGATTCGGCGCTGAGGGACGCGTCCGTGCTCTGGAACCTGGCCGCAACCGGGCTCGAGCAAGCCATTCAGGCGGATTCCGGTCGCGCTGCCGGGTACGAGGCCCTGGCCGTCGTGTCCGAGGCCTTGTTGAACCGGGACCGGGTCGAATGGTGCCGGACCCATCTGGCCGAATTGGGCGGGGACTGACATGCGCAACTGGTTCCACTCCATCGGGGCGCGGATCTTCGCCGGATTCGGCCTCTTCATCGCCACGCTCGCCGTCTTCTTCGTGCTCACAGCCCGCACGACGAAGACACAGGCACGCCTGCTCGACGAGTCCATGGCGCTCGACGAAGCCAAATCCGATGTCGCCAAACTGCAGCAGAGCGTGGAGGCCATGCGCGCCTATTCCCTGCTCGTTGCCCGGCTCCCCGAGCCGGTCCACCTCCATGTCGACGCTCACCATTCCCTGGACCAGCATCAGGCCGGTTTTGCCACCAAGCTCGCCGAACTCAGGGAACAGGCTCCGGATCAGGAGGGACTTCACCAGCGCCTGTACCGCAACCACCTTGCCATGGACGCCCTGCTCGACCACCTGCAGGGCCTCGTCCCGCCGGGCACACGGAAAGCCGACTTCGATGCCAACTTCGACACCATGGTCCGGGTCGATGAGATCCTCGACAACCCCTTCGACCCCGGAGAGGACCTGAGCTCCCGCCTCGACTCCGTGGAAGCCGGCCTCACGGCGCTGGAATCCCACTTCGAACAGGCCATCCGCATCACGGATGACGAGGTCGAGGCCAGCGGACGCCGCCTCGATGCCCTCGTCCGGTGGATTTCCCTGTTCGTGCTGCTGGCCGGTCTCGCCATCGCCGCCGGGGTGACCCGGGCCATCCGCCGCCCCCTGCGCAAGGTCCGAGCCCGGCTGATGTACCTGTCCCGGGGAGTGGACCACCCCTTCCCAATGCGCGCGCGAAAGGACGAAATTGGAGAAATGGCTGAAGCCCTGGACCGGTTGGCCACCGGGCTGAAGCGGACGCGGGAATTCAGCGCGGCCGTCGGTCAGGGGCGCTTCGATGCAGAGTACACCCCATTGAGCGAGGAAGACATCCTCGGCAAGACCCTCATCGCGATGCGCGATGACCTCGCCAGCTACGAACGGGAGATGGAAGCCAAGGTCGAAGAGCGCACGGAGGTCTTGAAGCAACAAACGGATCAGCTGGAGGCCCAGGGCGAGGAGATCCGCAAACTCTACACCGACCTGACGTCCAGCATCGATTATGCCCGGCGAATCCAGGGCGCCATCCTGCCCAGCGACACCTTGCGCAAGGGGGTCTTCGACCGGCAATTCGTCCTCCACATGCCGCGGGACGGCGTCAGTGGGGACTTTCCTTGGTTCCACAAGCTGGACGCCTGGCGCCTCATGGCGGCGGTCGACTGCACAGGCCACGGCGTGCCCGGCGCCTTCATGAGCCTGCTCGGGCACAACGCCCTGCAGCACATCGGCAAGGTTTACACCCAGCCGGGCAAGATCCTCGACCGACTCAACGAAATGGCCCGGAACGTTCTACACCGCGGAGAAGACAGCAGCTTGGAAGCCAAGGACCAGGTCCCGGACGGCATGGACCTCGGGCTCGTTTCCATCAACCTCGAGGAACGGAAGATGGAATTCGCCGGCGCCAACGCTCCCGCCTACCTCGTCCGCAACGGAGAGGTGACCGAGCTCAAGCCCGACAAGCGGGCCATCGCCAGTTTCGAGCCGGGCGAATTCCGGTTCAACACGCAGGTCGTGTCCCTCGAGGATGGCGACATGGTTTATTGTGCCTCGGATGGTTACCCCGACCAGTTCGGGGGTCCGCGGGGGCGGAAATTCATGCGGAAACGGTTCCGCGGTCTGCTCGCGGAGCTGTCCGCCCTGCCTGTCGACCGTCAGGAGGAGGAACTGCGGCAGCGAATCGAAGCTTGGCGCAATGAGGCCGATGAGGAACAGGTGGACGACATCCTCGTCTGCGGCGTCCGCATCCGACTCGGGTGACGGAGAAAGAAACCATGACAAGCGAGACGCAGGAGAAAACGGGAATCCTCGGTCGCCTTGACCACCTGCAGGGACAGCTCTGGGACCGGCTCGGGCCGGCCAACTCTCTCGTCCTGCTCGCGGGCCTGATCGGCATGGCCGCCGGACTGCTTGCCGTCCTGCTCAAGAATGGCGTGGGGTGGCTGCGTTCCCTCCCCGAGGCGGCTGGGGGGGAAGGCGCCCCGGAATTCCTCTTCCTCCTGCCGATCACGGGCCTCATCCTGACCCACGTGCTCGTCCGCAAGGGGTTCGGGGGCCGGCATCCCGGGCCGGGCATTCCCGCCACCCTCCACGCCCTGTCGCGGTTGCGTGCCCGACTCTCCCGGATGTCCATGGTCAGCCCTGCGGCGACGTCGCTCATGACGGTGGGGTTCGGAGGCAGTGCCGGTCTCGAGGCCCCTGCGGTCCAAGGCAGCGCGGCCATCGCTTCGGAAGTCGCGGAACGCTTCAACCTCGAATACCGGCACCGGTTGGTGCTCATCGGATGTGCGGCCACGGCCTCCCTGGCCGCCATGTTCAAGGCCCCGCTCGCCGCCATCGTCTTTGCGGTGGAGGTCATCATGATCGACCTCACCACCGCCAGCCTCGTCCCCCTGCTCATCGCCTCCCTGTCCGCCCTCCTCACGGCCACCCTGTTCATCGACCCGGAAGAGCTCATGCAGGCCGGACGCTCCCTGCCGCGGTGGGATGGGGCGGTGCTGGTCTACCTGCCGTTTGCCGTCCTGTGTGGCCTCGCCTCCGTCTGGTTCAGCGGGGTGTACCGCGTCACGGGCAACCTCATCCGCCGTTTCCGCCACCCCGGCGCCCGCATTCTGGTCGGCGGGGGGCTCATCGGAGCCGTGCTCGTCGCATTCCCTTCCCTCTACGGAGAGGGCTTCGAGTTGATCAATGACCTCTTGCGCAACCAGTTTGACGGCCTCGACCCGAGGGGACGGGGCGACCTGATTCCCGGCACCGCCAGCCGATTCCTGCTCGTGATGGCCGTCCTGTGGGCCTGCAAGCCAGCACTCACCGGACTCACCGTCGGCGCTGGCGGCGTCGGAGGCATCTTCGCCCCCGCCCTCGTGAGCGGCGCGCTGCTTGGGGGCATTTTCCTGTTCGCCACCGACCTCCTGTTCCCGAGCTGGCACCTGATCGGGGGACACTTCGTGCTGGCTGGAATGGCGGGGCTCATGGCCGGCATCCTGCGCGCGCCCCTCACCGCCATCTTCCTCGCCGCCGAGGCCAGCGGGGGCTACGACCTCTTCATTCCGCTGATGCTGACCAGTTCCATTGCCTTCCAGACGGCACGCTGGATGCGGCCCAACAGCATCTACACCCAGGAACTGGCTGACCGCGGCGAGTTAATCACCCACGACAAAGACAAGGCCGTGCTGACCCTGATGAAGCTCGCCGACCAACTCGAGCGGGACTTCGACCCGGTGCGCGCGGACATGACGCTGGGCGAGCTGGTCGAGGTGGTGGCCCAAAGCCGGCGCAACATCCATCCCGTGCTGGGGCCACGGGGAGAGCTGGTGGGCATCGTCCCCCTCGAAGAGATCCGAGGGGTCATGTTCGACCGGACGCGGTACGACGCCCTCGCGGTGCGCGATCTCATGGTGGTGCCGGCCGCGACCCTCGACCTCCAGGAGCACATGGATTCGGTCATGGACAAATTCGACCGGACGCGGGCGTGGAATCTGCCTGTGGTAGACCACGGCCGTTACGCCGGCTTCGTGAGCCGCTCCCGCCTCTTCGGCGCTTACCGCGCCTGGCTGCAAGAGGTGTCCGAAGATTGACCCTGCTGACGAATGTCCCCCCGGGCACATGACAACCGTCATCCGAAGAGCTGAGCGGCCCCGCTTCATTCGCGGAGTACCTCATCACTTCGCCCATGTCGATCCATGTTTCCCATCGCACCCTCTGCCCCGTGGCCGGACTTCTGGTCATGTTGCTTGCCTTTCCTTCCTGCAATCCAAGCAATTCGGTGAACCCCGAACCCGTTTCGAAGGACTTCCAATTGCTCGCGACGATTCTGGACGCCATGGGCGAACAGGGGTACCAGCAACTTCAAATGCCCAACCCTGAGGAGTATGCCGCCATTCCCCAGGATCCCAACAATCCTCTGACCGTCGACAAGGTCAAGCTGGGTCGCATGCTGTTCCACGAGACGGCACTTGGGACCCAGGCCCGCGAAGAATCAGGGATGGAGACCTTCAGCTGCGCCAGTTGCCACCACGCCACGGCGGGCTTCCAGGCCGGGGTCCAGCAAGGACTCGGTGACGGCGGTGTTGGCTTCGGCATCCGGGGAGAGGGTCGGGTCATCTCCGACGAATACCAACAGAATGAAATCGACCGCCAGCCCATGCGGTCCCCCACTGCCATGAATGGCGCCTTCACCCCTGTGACCCTCTGGAACGGGCAATTCGGCGCGGCCGGACCCAACGTGGGCACCGAGGCCAACTGGACCTCCGGGACCCCGATCGCCGTCAACTACCTGGGCTACCTCGGGCTGGAAACGCAGGCCATCGCCGGCCTCACCGTCCACCGCATGGCCCCGAACGCCGCCTTCTTCGACGCCCTGCCCGGCTACGTGCCCCTCTTCGATGCCGCCTTCCCCGACTTCTCAGAAGATGAACGGTATACGGTGGAGACAGCCGGCCTCGCCATCGCCGCTTACGAGCGCACGATCATGGGCTACGAGGCCCCCTTCCAGCAATGGTTGCGCGGCCAACATTCCGCCATGACGGAGAGCCAGAAGAACGGCGCGATGGTCTTCTTCGGAGCGGCCCAATGCGGCACCTGCCACAATGGTCCCGGCCTGACCGACGGAGGCTTCCATGCCCTCGGCATGCCGGACATGCCCGGCATCGAAGCCCTGGATGCTGGAGAACAGAACTACGGCCTCTCCGGCGCGGACCTCGCCTTGGGACGCGGCGGTTTCACTGGACAGGAGGGAGACAAGCACGCCTTCAAGACGCCGCAACTCTACAACCTCAAGGACAGCCGGTTCTACGGACACGGCGGCACATTCTACACCTTGGAGGAGGTCATCCAGTACAAGGTAGAGGGCGAGCCGGCCAAGGCCGAAGCCGAAAACTACCTGTCCCACGACTTCCAGCCGCTGGAGTTGACTGCGCAACAACAGCATGACCTGCTGGACTTCCTGCAGGACGGTCTGCACGATCCCCACTTGGATCGGTACGTTCCGAACAGCGTGTTGAGCGGGAACTGCTTCCCCAACAGCGATCCGCAATCGTCGGTCGATCTCGGGTGCGACCCGGGTTGAGCCGTCAGCGGGTCACGATGAGCCGCTCGACCTCCCTGCGGGACGCCGTGCGCAGCTCGATCAGGTGGACCCCGGGATTCAAACCGTCCAACCGGATGATCTGGCCGGCCCCCTCGCGCAAAGTCAAGCTCCGCTCGAGGCGCCCTGCGGCATCGCGGACGAGCAGCTCGGCCTCCCCGCCGGGCCACAGGGCTTCGACCGTCACCTCGCCCGGGCTCGGGTTCGGATAGACTCCGAGTTGGAACGGAACGGATTCGACAATCGGCTCGAGGCCCAGCACGTTGCCCAAGGAATCCACCCCATAGACGTTGATGTCATCCAGGAACACATTGTTGCCGCCCTTGGATTCGAACTCGAACCGGATGCGGAGGTTGGGCACCATGTAGACCTCGTTGGTGACTTCCTCGATGTGGCCCGCCCATTCGTCCGTGCCGGACGGATAGAAGTTGCCTCCGTGGTCCGGAGCCGTCGCCAGGTCAATCAGGCCGCGGTGGAATTCCCGCGTGTTCCACGTCTCGCCGCAGTCCCGGCTGACCTGGAGCTTGAGCCGGTCATCCGTCTCGCCGATTGTCCGGTGGCTGTAGGCGTATTTGTAGCCGATCATGACCGCGGCCATGCCCTCGGCATCATAGGTGGTGGAGGTGGTCCGGGTGATGTCCCCGGTCACGTTGTTGCGGTTGCGGACGTAGAGCGAACGGGCGCCCGAGTAGCCGCTCGTTTCGCGGATCTGCCACGGCTGACCGGACAACGTCTGCACTTCCCACTGGTCCTCCGACCACGGTCCCACGCCCGGCTCGAAGCCTTCCTGCCACACGGCGGGCAGCATGCCGTGGTCCATGACGGTGATGACGACAGGGTCCATCGACGTGATGGATCCGTTGGAATTGGACACCGTGAGGTAGACCTCGAACTCCCCGGCCTCGGAGTATTGGTAGACCGGGTTGCGGTGCAGGCTGTCGACGCTTCCCGCGAGGGTGGTGCCATCCCCGAAGTCCCAGGACCAGGCCTCGACCCCAAAGAAGCTCTGGTCAGTGAATTGAATCTCCTCGCCAATGCAGACTTCGATGCGGTCCACGGCGAACTCAGCACTGCAGAGCAGTTCCTCTTCGAACACGCCCGTCTCTTGCAGATTGTTCGGGGTCCACAGCTGGTTGCGATCGGCGACGCTGCTGTTCAGAGCCGCCCGCATCCGCGCCCGCTGGCCGAGGGTGTACATCCGGCCGCAGTAGCTGTATTCCATGTAGTTCTGGACATTGTCCAGCGTCCCGCAGGTCGTCCGCTCCAGGTCGCAGAACCCGACCGGGCTGCCCAAACAGAGGGGGGTGTCCTCGACCCCGTCATCGGAGTCGCAGTTGTCCGGCTGGTTGGGATTGTTGGTGCTCCCCCAAGTGTGGGGCAGGTTGAGCCAGTGCCCGCACTCGTGGGTGAGGGTGCGGCTCCGGTACGGATTGCTCGTGCCAATGCTCCCGACGTATTCGTGCTTGAGCACGATGCCGTCGGTGTTGGCTCCCCACTCGGAAGGGTAGTTGGTGTACCCCGCTGCGCCCGCCGCCTCGGCACAGACGTACACGTTCATGTAGCTCTCCCGGGGCCAATTGATGAGCTGCTTCATTTCGTTGGTGCCCTCGTAGGTCAAGGGGCTCACGAGGCGGTTGATGCCGGAGTGGCAGTTGCCTTCCGGGTCCCGCTTGGCCAGACGGAATTCGACGTCCACGTCGGCGGCGATGTCCACGAATCCAGCCACGATCTGACCGGCGTCAGCGTTCATCAAGCTGAAATCCGTGTTCAGGACGTCCATCGCATCCCAGATCTGCTCGTTCGAGATGTTCTCCGGTCCATTGTCATGGATGACGTGGAACACCACCGGGATGATGTAGAGCTCGTCGTCTCCTCCGCCCCGTTGGAGCAGCTCGTTGGCCGCGGCACGGGTTTCCACCTCGCGGGCGGACCGGGCCTCGGCTTCGCCCGGATGGGCGGCATCAAAGGCGGTCTGTGCCTCTCCCTGTCCACAGGGGAGGGGCAACTGGGCCTGGGCCACGTTCGGGACGAGGAAAGCCAGGAGGACGAGGGTGGGGCTCAACAGCGAGCGGAATCGTGCGTGCTTCATGATCTCTGCAGGGAGGGGCAAGGTACTCCGGACTCTCACCCTATGCCAAGGCGGGTCTTTGGAGTGCCCCTCCATGGGAACAACCGCCGGGCGGTACTTTCGTTGCATGCGACGCCCCGAATCCTCCCCCCGCCGACACGGCCTGATGCTGGCGGCCACCTTCGCCATGGTCCTCACCGCCTTCGGATGCCAGGATTCAGGGACGACATCTCCCGCTTCGGACATCGAGCAGCCCGGCACCGCCATCGCCCGGGACATCAGCAATTCCGAACTGAAAGCCCTCCTTGAAGACCGGCCCGATCTGCTCCTCATCGATGTGCGGACCGACCGCGAATGGGAGGACGGGCACATTCCGGGAGCGGCCTTCCTCGACTTCCTGGAGGACGACTTCGAGTCCCGGGCCTTCGCCCTGCCCAAGGACCGGCCCATCGCCCTGTACTGCGCCGCAGGGGGACGCAGCGAGGAAGCCATGAAGAAGATGGAAAAGGCGGGGTTCCGCGAACTGTACAACCTGCGTGGCGGCTTCTACGGCTGGGAGGATGGTGGTGAGACCGTCTCCAACGAGGCTCCGGCCAACCTGCCCGCCAAGGAAGACTGACGGATGCCCCTTCAGGGCGCGGTCCGGTCAAACAAGGAGAACCGCAACTCGGCCATCCCGGGCAACGGGTCCCGGCGCATGGCGTGCACCACACGCAACGTGTAGTCGCCCTCCAGGGGAAAGGCCACGCCCCGTTTGTACCCGATGCGCTGGTCAATCCAACGCGAGCCCTCCCCATACCACCGGCCATCCGGGGCCGCGAGCGGACACTCCAGCGTGTCGGTCAGGGTCCGGCCATTCGGGTATTCCAGCTGGACGAAGAGGTACAGGTTGGAGAAGGGGTAATCCGCTCCGTGCCGCAGTCCGAACTGAAGGTCGTGCCGATGGTCGGGATGGTCGACCCGGAATTCCATGACTGCCGTATCGGTAGCCAGCCAACCCTCCGGATCGAGGTCCACCGCCTCGGCGGCGACCGGGGCCGGGCCGCATCCGGTCATGCACCACAGGACCACGAGGATCGCAGTGAACAGAAGGAAGGGATGGGCCGTCCTCATGATGCGTTCGAGGGTCCCTTGCGGTTGCGGCGCTTCTTGCGGCGGCGGCCGGAATTTCCGCCTCCTTCGCCTTTCTGAGCGGCGGGAGCGTCTCCCCCTTTGCGGCCGGAATTCTGTCCCCGGCGGCGCGAACTGCCCTTGCGGCCTTTCCGGCGGCGGCCTGATGGGGAGTCGAATCGGTTGAGGTCATCCTGGCCCACCACGTCTCCGAACAGGGCGTCTTCCGGTGCGGCTTCGGCCTGGACGGCATAGCCCGTCAAGTCGTCCGGTTTCTCACCGCGCTCGTTCATCGCCATGATTTCCCGGACGTCCTCAAGCTCGATGGGAACCGGCGAGGCGCCGGGCTCGTCGAAATACTGGAACCACATCTTGCCGCCGAAGATGTCGGTCTTGAAATGCCCCGCCTTGCCCTTGCGGGTCATCAGCTTGGTGCTCGGCGGTGGGAACTGGGCCACGGCCTCCTTGTACTGGTCGAGCTCGAAGTTGAGGCAGCACTTGAGCTTGCCGCATTGGCCCGCCAGCTTCTGGGGGTTGAGGGACAATTGTTGGTACCGGGCCGCCCCCGTGGAGACGCTCCGGAAATCGGTCAGCCAGGTCGAGCAGCAGAGCTCCCGACCGCAGACGCCGATGCCACCCAGGCGGGCCGATTCCTGGCGCGCGCCGATCTGGCGCATCTCGATGCGGACCTTGAAGGCCGCCGCGAGGGACCGGACCAATTCGCGGAAATCCACCCGTTGCTCCGCCGTGTAGTAAAACGTGCACTTGCTGCCGTCGCCCTGGAACTCCACATCCCCGAGCTTCATCTCGAGCCGGTGCTCGGCCACGATGTTCCGGGCCTGGGAGAGCGTGTCCTCCTCCCGGTTGCGTGCGCCCTGCCACGTGGTGATGTCCTCCATGGTCGCCTTGCGCACGACCCGTTTGATTTCGTGGGTGTCCTTGACCCCTTTGGATTTCATCTGGGCCCGCACGAGCTCTCCGGTCAGGGAGACGATGCCCATGTCCTCTCCCGGGTTGGCATCCACCACCGCCACATCTCCTGTCTGGACCCGCCGGCCCTGGCCGATGCGGAAATAGCCCTTGCGGTTCCGCTTGAAGCGGATTTCCACGATGTCGAACGGCCGCTGGCCTTCCGGAATGGGCACCCCTTCGAGCCAGTCAAAGACGGTCATCACATCGCAACCGCAGTTGCCGCAATTGCCATTGGACCGACAGCCCAACGGCTTGCCGTCCTCGCCTTTCCTGCATGATGCACAGCCCATCTTCCCTTTGCTCGCGGTTCCCCTCCGAAACGCACCGGAGGGCCTTCCGAAGATAGGACGGGGCCGGTCCGGACCTACTTCGGACGATGAAGAAGTTCCATCATCGCCATGCTCAAATCGAGGAACACGGTCCGGCCGTACACGTTGCCGGCCACTTCCCGCGCCGCGCGCTCCAAACCGGCCTGCATGTCGACCACATTGGCGTGGTGGATGTAGGGGGCAAACTTCTCGGCGAAGGCCCGTTCGGCCGCGCGCAACCGGACCGCCCCGTCGGCCCCGTAGTTGCCCACGATGCACTGCCGGACCATGTGGAGGGCGTAGGCCAGAAAAGCCTTCTGGGGCTCGCGTCCGAGGTCGTGGAACCGGTCCGCCATGCCGGCTGCCTTGCGCCCATCCCGGGCAAAGCAGGTGCGCATCCACTCGACGAACATCTCGAACTCCTCGGCGGCATCGCTGCGGACGAGCCTCCGCGCCTGGGCCAGGTCTCCCTCGCACAGGGCCACGGCATCCTGAACGGTGTCGGGCTCGGCCCCTTCCGCGGCGAGCTGCTCGGCCATCCGACCGGAATCAATCGGGGGAATGGGGATGATCTGCGTCCGCGACAGGATGGTGGCCAGCAGGGCTTCCGTGCTGTCCGCCAGCAGGACGAACAGGGTCTTCTTCGGCGGTTCCTCCAGCAGCTTGAGCAGCTTGTTGGCCGTGTCGACCCGCATGAGGTGGGCACCCCAGATAATCTGGACCTTCCATCCGCCGGCGTGCGCCGTCAGGGACAGCCGACGGAGGATGTCCGCGGCTTCGTGGACGGAAATGAACGGCTGCTTGTTGCCCAAGGCCATCCGCTCGCGGAGGTCCTGCATGTCGAAGTGGGGACCCGACTCCCGGAGCAGGCCGCGCCACACGTCGAGCTGGTCGCTGCTCAGCGCCTTGTCCTTGCCTGCGGGCTTGGCGACGGGAAACGTGAAATGCAGGTCGGGGTGCTGCAGCTGGTCATGCTGCTGGCAGGACGGGCAGGTCCCGCACGGCTTCGCCTGGCCGGGCGCGGCCTGACAATGGAGACGCCGAGCCAGATTCAGAGCCAGGGCCAATCCGCCGCGTCCGGGTGCACCGGTCAGCAGGATGGCGTGGGCGAGGGATCCGGCATCGGCATGCTGCGCGAGCCTTGCGGCCAACGCCTCCTGTCCGATTGCCTCCGTGAGCACCTCTGCCATGGTCCGAAGATAGCGGGCCTCAAGCGGCCGGCCTCCAACGCAATCCCACCCTCAGATCCCGGCCCGGGGCGCTGATTCCTGAGGCGAAGACCTTGTAGTGCCGGTCGAGCAGATTGTGGATGCCACAACTGAATGTGGTGCGCTCAGTGAGCCGCAGGTCCACATCGAAGCCCATCGTCCACCACGCCGGCGTGCCTTCCGGCGTGGCCTCGGCGAAGTTGTCCGTCGCCCCCGGCCCGTAGTCCTCGGCCCGCTTCCACCCACTCCAGCGCAGGTGCGCGTCGAAAGTCAGCCACTCCCCGCTCCGGCTCGCCGCCACCAAGCCGAAGGCCGGGGGAATGTGGGAAAGGGGCTGGCCCTCAGCGTTCCGTCCCCTGGTCAGGTTCAGGGTTGCCCTCCACCTCCATCCGTCCGCGGCGCGGTAGTGGGCCTGCCATTGCATGCCGCGGATGAAGCCCCGGCCGACGTTGGCATTGACCTGGACCTGGTTGGTGTCCCCTTCCGCAACCAGCGTTCCGATTTCCGAGCCATCCGACGCGATGAACGCCGTGTCCACCGCCTGGATCGCATCGAGAAGCAAGGTGCTGAAGCCGCTCCCCTGCAGCGTGAACTTGTGGTCCCGCGTCCGCCAGTACCCCCCGACCTCGGCACTGTACAACCGTTCGGGAAGCAGGCTGTCGGCGGGAATGATGACGAATCCGTCCTTGGCCCGCACCTTGCCCACGTCGTCCACATTGGGGTTCCGGAAGGCGGAACTCAGGACGGCATGTCCTCCCCATTGGTGGTGACCGGTCCAGCGCAGCGTTGTGCTTCCTGTGAGGGCGCCCCGGTGGTATCCCACATTGCTGAAGGGACTGAATCCCACCCCGGTGACAGGGATGGGCAACCCCTCCTGCGGCTCGAACCGGGCGTCCAACCAGCCCCGCGTGTACCGGGCGGCCGTGTGCAGTTTCCAGGAATTCCAGCGGCGAGAGAGTCCGCCATAAGCCGAAACGGACCCCATTTCCGCGCCCCCGTTCGGATAGCGGGTCAGCGCGGGCGTATCCAACCGCTGGCCATCTGCACGGCGTTCATTCCACGCCGCCGAGCGCACCCTGTGGTGGTCCCAATGGGCGCCATACGTGAGGTCCCACGGGCCCAGGCGGTGATCGAGGTCCACCTGGACACCGACCACATCCACCCGTTCCTCCTGGACTTCCCGATCCTGCGCCCCGAAGCGGGCCTTGAGCCGCGTCTCCTCCACCTGCTGCCAATACGGGGTGAGGGTCACCCTGCCCAGCCCGCGGATCCGCGAGTGGACATGCAGGGCCGCCAGGGAACGGCGTTGGGGACCGTATGCCCATTGGGCCCATTTCGGACCGCCATCGGACGCCAGATCGTTGAGGCGGTCGAACCGCGGAACCTCGGAGCTCGTGCTGTGCTGCAGGTTGAGGATCACATGCCGCTCCATGCCGCCGAACCGGAATTTCTGGACCACGTCCGTCTGGTGGTATCCCGAACCGGGCTGCAGGTGGTCCACAGCGTTGCTGTCGGCCACATCGAGGACGGTTTGACCGTCCACTTCCGTGCGAACCGACCATGGAACCCGGCCCCAATCCGCATCGCCGTGGGGCCTCCAGCGGCCCATGCGCAGGTCGCCGTATCGCCGGTGTGTCACGCTGGTGAAGGAGTGGAAGGCCCGGCCCCCGGCCTCGGCATCCGCATGGAACAGTGGGCTGCGGGCCGCGGAACTGAAGCCCCATTGGGCCCGGGCCCGCGCTCCGACCCGCCAGGCCGGGTTGCGCGTCCGGTAGTGGATGACCCCGCCCAGGGCATCGCTTCCGAATTGGACCGACCCGGCACCGTGGCGCACCTCGACGCCGGATACCGCAAAGGGGTCCACGGTCAGGGCGTTCTGCAGGTGCCCACTGCGGTAGATGGCGTTGTTGAGTCGAATCCCATCCACGACGAGCAGGATCCGGTTCGCCTCAAACCCCCGCAGGATGGGCGACCCTCCGCCCTGCTGGCTCTGCTGGACCAGGACCTGCCCCGATTCCCAGAGCAAGGTGGCCGCGTTGGAGGGGACTTCCCGGGCAATGGACATGGCCGAGATCCGGCTGACGGTCTCCGCCCCCATGGTCTGCCGGGCGGGTTCGACCGTGGCCACGATGACCTCCGAGAGGGCCACGGACTCCGGGGCCAACTGAACCGCCAGATCCGCCGACCGGGCCGGCATCGCCACCGACCGGGACCCGAACCCGAGACTGCGGATCTCGAGGGTGTCGCCCTGCCGGATCACGCTGTCGAGCTGAAGGCGACCATCCAGGTCGGTCACCCGGGCTGTGCCCACGTTGTTCAGGATGACGGCCGCAGGGACGGGGTTGCCCTCCTCGTCCTGCACTTCGATGACCTGGGCCCCCGACCCAAGCGGACACACCAATCCCGCGACCAGGAGGACGGCCAGCCAGAGGGTCTGCCTCCGGGCTTCATTCCGCCAGCACCGTCCGCAGGACGTCCCACGAACGGAGCGCCTTGGGCGAGGAGAGGTGGAGCTGGAGGTAGTGCACATGGTGGAGCACGAGCCGGTTTCGAACATCGGACGGGAGCGGTTGGGACCTCACCTCATCAATTTCCGTGCCTTGAATGCGAAGAAACACGGTCGCGTCCGATGGAGAAAGGAAATCGTCCCCGATCGATGGACCGGATTCCCACTCGGCGGTGGCCAGGTTGAATCGGCCCATGCCGGGCGGGGGCACCGCCGGGGCGTCGGGTTGGAGGCCTTGGACATGCACCGCCTCCACCAGGAAGGCCAAGTGGAGCCGGGTGAAGGTGTCCTCGGTCTCAAGGGCTTCCGCCGTGCGCCAGAGCGCATCAAACAGGGCGGGGTGCGGGGCATCGGGCTCCACTGTGCGCAGCATCACTTCGGCGAGGAACATCGCGACGGCCGAGCGTGGAACCTCCATCAGGGTGCGCTGCTGGGGCAGCGGTCGGTCCGCCCGGTCGAACCGGTGAAGGTCGCCCTTCAAGGCGCGCAGGCGCAGCAGATGAAGCAGGGACAGCGGGGCGTGGAGGTGTTTGGCCCGCCGGGCGCCCTTGGTCCCCTCCCGGACCAGGCACCCGATGATGCCGTGCTCCCGGGTGAAGACCTTGAGGATGGCCACCCCGTCCTTGTGGCGGGTGGTGCTGAGGGCAATCGCCGGCTCGATGTGTCCTCCTTCGCCGCTCAATCCTCGTTCTCGTCGGGTTCGAACAGGTTGCCGATCAGGTCGCCGAAGGTGACATCGGTGCCGACAACCGACTGGCCGATTTCGTTGTAGGCGGCCAGGCCGTGGAGCACGAACTCCATGTTGGCCAACGCCTCCTCTCCTTCGATGCCCGGACAGTACTTGCCCACCACATCCCGGAGCCCCGCCACGGACTCGAGGGCAGCCGCGTATTCGGCATCGGACTGGTCCCGCAAGACGGTCAAATCGTGTCGGTTGAACCAGGCCACGATGGGCTGATACGGGTCCTCCACCTTGCCCCGTTTCACGGATTCGAGGTCGGGGAAAATGGTCGGGAATTCCCGGCGGATGGCCTTGCTGACCAGCGCGATTGCCACGCCCGCAGCCCCTTCCTGCTCGCCCTCGTACACCAGCTCCACCTTGCCGTTGACCGCCGGCACCACGGCCAGCAGATCCGTCACGCGAACAGTCGTCCGCTCGGCTCCATTGCGCAGGGCGCGCAACTCACCGGCCGCCACCAAATGCTCCAGCGCACTGATCGGCAGGCGGGCCGAGACGCCACTCTTCTCATCGATGTACTCGCTCTCCCGCGCCTCGAAGGCAATCCGCTCGAGCACCCGGCGCACCACGTTCGGCACGGTCACCCGATCGGACTGGCCGGGCTGCCATGTGGCCTCCTGGTCCGTGATGGACATCGCGTCCTCGAGGGACGCGGGGTAGTGCGTCAGGATCTGACTCTGGATGCGGTCCTTGAGCGGGGTGATGATGGCGCCCCGGTTCGTGTAGTCCTCCGGATTGGCGGTGAACACGAACTGGATGTCCAGGTCGAGCCGCATCTGGAAGCCCCGGATCTGGATGTCGCCCTCCTGGAGGATGTTGAACAGCGCCACCTGGATGCGCGGCTGCAGGTCCGGCAACTCGTTGATGGCGAAAATGCAGCGGTGGCTGCGCGGGATGAGCCCGAAATGCAGGGCGCGCGGATCGCTGTAGTCAAGGCCCTCGTTGGCCGCCTTGATGGGGTCGATGTCCCCGATGAGGTCGGCCACGCTCACATCCGGGGTGGCCAGCTTCTCGACGTACCGCTCGCTCCGGTGCATCCACGCGATGGGCGTGTCGTCCCCGCCCGCCTCGACGAGGGCCCTCCCCTGTTCGGTGATGGGGGCCAAGGGGTCTTCCGGAAGTGGAGCACCGGGCAGGACGGGCACCCACTCGTCGAGCAGGTCGGTGAGGCCCCGGGCGATCCGCGTCTTGGCCTGACCGCGGAGGCCCAGCAAGTTCATGCTGTGGCCCGCGAGCAACGCGCGCTGCACATCGGGCAGGACGGTGTCATCGTAGCCGACGATGCCCTCGAACAGAGGGGCGCCGGATTGCAACCGGTCAATGAGGTTGGCCCGGATTTCCGCGGAAATGGACCGCGGGGTGTATCCGGAGGCGCGCAGGGCGCCGAGGGTCTGGATGTCGGGGGCGTTCTGGGACATGGTGGCGTCAGCGGGCACGGCCGCGGCGGTTGCGTTCGAAGTCGGCGAAAATCGTGTCGCCCAGGCCCTTGAGGCCCGTGAAGAAGGCCCGGCCGTTGTTGGCCTCGGTGAAGTCCGAGACGAACTCCTGCAGTGCCGGGTCCGTGGCGATCATGAAGGTGGTGATGGGAATGCCCAGCTTCCGGCACTGGCGCGCCAGGTTGTGGCATTTGCCTGTGATGTAGGGGTCGAGGCCCCAGCTGTTCTTGTAATACCCGTCGGGCTCCTTGAGGCAGCTCGGCTTGCCGTCGGTGATCATGAAGATCTGGCGGTTCGGGGTCTTCCGGCGACGGAGGATGTCCATCGCCCGCTCGAGGCCCGCGACAGTGTTGGTGTGGAACGGCCCCACCTGCAGGTACGGGAGATCGGCAATGGAAATCTCCCACGCATCGTCCCCGAAGACCACGATGTCGAGGGTGTCCTTGGGGTATTTGACCATGACCAACTCCGCCAGGGCCATCGCGACCTTCTTGGCCGGGGTGATCCGGTCCTCGCCGTACAGGATCATGCTGTGGCTGATGTCGATCATCAACACGGTTGAGGTGGTGCTCCGGTGCTCCCGGTCCTCCACGACCAGATCGTCCTCGGTCATGCGGAATCCGCCGCGGCCACTCCGGGCGCCCGGTCCATGGTGGATCTGGGCGTTGCGCAACGACGCGCCGAAATCGACCTGGTCGAGCTTGTCGCCGAAGCGGTAAGGCCGGCGGTCTTCATTGGGCTCGTCCCCCTGGCCGCGCTCCTTGGTGCGGTGGCGGCCCTGCGCGCCCTTCCTGAGGTTGCCGAAAATCTGGTCGAGGGCCCGGCGGCGCATGTGCTGCTCCCCCCGCGAACCGAGCTGCATGCCGCCCTTTCCAGGACCCGTGGCCTCCCGCAGATATCCCTTGGCCTTGAGCTCCTCGATGAAATCGTCGAGGGTGTAGTCCGGCTCGGTGAGTCCGTATTGGTCATCCAACGCCTTCATCCAATCCAGTGCCTCGTCCACATCCCCGCTGGTGTGGGTGATGACTTCCGTAAACACTTCGAGCAGGCGCTCGAAGGCCGAGCGCTGGTCCCGTTCGGGACGGAGTTCGTGGAATTGGATGCCGAGCATGGAGGGAGTCGAAGCTAAGGAGGGAACCCGTCCGGCCCGGGGCGGTTCAACCCGCAGCCACAAACTCACAACAGACGGGAACCAACGAACAGGGCGACGCCGGGGATGTTACCTTCCACAGTGGAACGGAGTGGACCTCCATTCCGGCCTGATCCCACCCTGAACCGCCCCACGTTCATCCCATGACCGAGAACACGCCCGCCCGAGACGTCCGCAGGATGCCCACCCGGCCCGTCCGGATCGGGGGAGTCACCGTCGGGGGAGACGCCCCCATCGTGCTCCAGTCGATGACCACGGCGGACACCTTGGACGTGGACGCCACCGTGGCTGAATCGATGCGCATGATCGAGGCCGGTTGCCAGATCGTCCGCATCACGGCGCCCAGCAAACGGGAGGCCGAGGCCCTCGGGGACATCCGGGCCCGCCTCGATGAGGCCGGACACGCCGATGTGCCCCTCGTCGCCGACATCCATTTCACGCCCAACGCCGCCGAAATCGCCGCGGACCACGTCGAGAAGATTCGGGTCAACCCTG
>WTID01000106.1 GCA_011522855.1 Flavobacteriales bacterium | reverse complement strand
TTCATCCTGCTCGATGAGCCCTTTGCCGGGGTCGACCCCATCGCCGTGGAGGACATCCAGCACATCGTGTCCCAGCTTCGGACCAAGGGCATCGGCATCCTGATCACCGACCACAACGTGCAGGAAACCCTGCACATCACCGACCGCGCCTACCTGCTCTTCGAGGGGCGCATCCTGAAGGCGGGCACGGCGGAGGAATTGGCCGCGGACCCGCAGGTCCGCAAGGTGTATCTGGGCCAGAATTTCGTGCTGCGGAGCCAGCAGGAAGGCGCGGGTTCCTGACCGCGACAAGGCCGGAAAATCAGCCCCGACGGGCCATCATCTCGGCCACGTATTTGCCCACGATGTCGAACTCGAGGTTGACCCGATTCCCGACCGCCATCCGGTGGAACCCCGTGTGCTCCCAGGTGTAGGGGATGATGGTCACTGAGAATCCCGAGGGGTTGGAATCGACCACGGTCAGCGAGACCCCGTTGACGGTGATGGACCCCTTCTGCACGGTGAGGTGATGGTCCGCCTCCGGGTGGGCGAAATGGACATTCCAGGAGCCGTCGCGGACGTCGATGGCGGTGACGGTCGCCGTGGTGTCCACATGGCCCTGCACGATGTGGCCGTCGAGGCGGTCTCCCACCTTGGTGCACCGCTCGAGGTTCAGCACGTCGCCGACCATCCGGTCGCCCAATTGGGTGCGGAGAAGCGTCTCCTCCACCGCGGTCACTGTGTAGCGGTCCCCATCCACCTCCACGACCGTAAGGCAGACGCCGTCGTGGGCCACGCTCTGGTCCACCTTGAGTTCCGGGGCCAGCTCGGAGGTCAGGGTGAAATGACGGTTGGTGCCCTCGTCCCGGAGGGAGGTCAACGTGCCAAGGGTCTCGATGATGCCGGTGAACATGGGGGTCTCATTCTTCGCCAGGGTCCAAACCGCCCAGCAGCTGGAAGGTTCCGGAAAACCGCTCGGGCACGATGCCCACGAGGCGACGGGTGTAGGCGGTGCAGGTGTAATGGTACGTCCCGTCCGCGCAGATTGATCCGGAGGTCCCGTGGGTACCATCCCAATCCAGCTGGGGGTCGGCCGTGTGCCAGACCTGTTCGCCCCAACGGTTGAAGACCCGGAAATCGACGCTGTCCACGAATTTCCAGGGGAAGGGCTGGAAGCGGTCGTTCCGACCGTCGAGGTTGGGGGTGAAAATGTTGGGCAGGAAGTAAAAGGGGCAATTGTCGGTGCAGACCGTATCGCCCCACGCACTTTCGTTCTGACGCAGCGCGCCATCGGGACCGGGCATCAGGCTGTCCAGCGCCGTCATCGTCCAGCATCCGGCAATCGATCCCCCGAGGAGGTCCAGGTCCAGTACCCGCACCGTGTCCCCATTCTGCTCCCATTCCGTCAGGAAGGTCAGGGTGCCATCGAGGCTATCGCTCCGATAGACCCGAAACGCCGTCACGTCCTCGGCGCAGTCCGCGGTCCACCACCGGAGGGTCACGGTCTCCTCGACGCAATCGGCGTCCACTTCGAATTCGGGCGGACAGGGGGGCTCGGTGTCATAAGGCGTGGCGCAGCGAATCGCGCTCCAATTCTCAATGGGATCGAGGATGCCTGGCGACCCGTAGGTGCCGAGGGTGCGGACCCGGTAGCACACGGGAATCCCGTTGACCAGCCCCGTGTCCGTGAACTGGGGAAGGGCCACCGTATCCAGCAGGGTCGGGGTCCCATCGGGCTCGATGCGGTGAAAGACGTAGGCCGTGTCAAACCAGGGGCGTCCGGCAGGGACCGAAAGGACCATGCTGTTGTCCGCCGGACCGAGTTGCAGGTCGGGCACGGGGGCCGGGGTCGAGAGGCCGATGGCGTCCTCCCCGCTCCACGCCGTGACCCGATAGCGCCAGGTGGGCCCCTCCGAATCGATGCCGGTGTGGACATGGACGGTGTCGAGTTCGCCGAGGACAGCACCAGTCGGCCCTTCATGGATGACGGTCCATTCTGCTCCAGCGTCCGGTCGGACCTCGACGGCGTAGCGATACGGCCCCGGGAAGGCCTCCACCGTGTCGGCGTCCGTCGGCGGGGACCAGCGGACCTCCACCTCGCCCGACGCGGCATCGCTCACCTCGACCGAGGCCCCCGTCATCACCGGAATGCCCTTGTCAATTTCGGCGCAGGCCTCCGGTCCCACCTTGCTGCGGGATCCGTCCGGCATCAACGCCACGATGCGGTAGCAATAGGTCGCCCCATAGCTGAGGGTCTCCGTGTCGAGGTAGGCGTTGTTTCCCAGACCCTGCACGGTGGCCACCAATGTGTAGCCCGAGCCGGCCGGCATGCCGACTCCACAGGTCGTCTCCTCGATGTCCCCACTGCCGATGCGGCGGTGGACCTCATAGCCGCCCAGCGCCTGCATCGCCTCGGAATACTGGTCGGTGCAAGGGTGGACGATCCAATCGACCTCCACCGCATTGCCGATGGGCTGGGCCGACGTGGCAACCACCGGCCTCGGCAGGACCCGGATCTGCACCGTCTCTACATCCGACAGGGGCACGGCGTCCGCATCCGTGGCCTTGAACACCACCTGGTAAGGGGCCTGACGGACCGCATCGCAGCCAGGGGTCCAACTGAACGTGCCCACGTCCGTTAACGGGTTCCATCCGAATCCGGCGTCGGGCTCGAAATCCTCGAAAGGGCCGCCGATGGCGGTGACCGTGACGTTGTCCCCGTTGGGGTCGGACGCTGTCACGGTGAAGGTCAACGTCTCACCCTGCAGGATGCAGGTGTCGGGCGGAACCACCACAACGGGGGGCTCGTTGGGACACGTCTCGACGTTGATCTGCATGTCCCGGATGACCTCGCCGACCATGAGCCATTGGCCACCCACCCAGCGCCACTCGCGGATGCGGAGGGCCATGTTGTATTCGCCCGACAGGGCGGGCGCATCCCACACCACGGTGCCCGTCAGGGGTTCCACGTAGAATTCCCCGCCGGCGCCCTCCACCTCGTTGGGCTGGACGAACCCCTCGATGGGCAGGCATTCAAAGCCGGCGCAGGCCACCAGGTCATAACTGAGGGAGTCCCCATTGGGGTCGAAGGCCCCGGGGTTGTGCTCCCAGCGCTGGCCGATGCACGCGTTTTCGATGGCCGGGGCGAGCAGGATGGGGCTGTCGTTTTGCCCCGCCTCGGGGTCGATGATCAGCAGGCTCGTGATGCAGAAGGGCACGTCCACCGAACTCGGGATGTTGAGGACGCCGTCGTTTCGGTTGGGGTCCTCGACGATGAGGGTGTAGATGCCCGGGCCGGCGTAGGTGTGGACCCCCTTGTAAATGTTGAGTCGGACCTCGCCGCCGATGAGCTCCCCGGTGGGGATGCCGGCGGGATCGAGCGGGCCGTTGATGCGGGGCAGGCTGTCCACGGCGGCAGTGCTCCCCTCGTCTCCCCAGCGGAGCGAAAGCCAGGGCCGGTCGGCCACCACGCTGGATTTGGTGTAGGTGGTGATGGTCACCTCATAGGTCGTGCCTTCCAGATGCTGGTAGGTGATCTCCCCCGCCCGGTTGTGCGTGGCCGAGGCCGTCGTGCCGACGAGCAGGGCGAAGAAAAGCAGGAGGGACTCCGGACGCATGGACATCGAAAGGTAAACGTGCGCCTCCGGCCGAAGGTGACCTCCCGTGCAAAAAATCCCCTCCGGCCGGGGGGAGACGCAGGGGCATCCGGACGGGCCCCGGAACTACCTTCGCACCATGTCGAAGAAGAAGCCCACCCGCGTCGGACTGTCCTGGGGAGACCCCCACGGAATCGGGTCCGAGTGCATCCTCAAGGCCTTTGCGGATGAGCGGCTCTTCGAAGACCTGCTGCCTGTGGTCTACGGCCATGCCGAAACCCTGCGCCAACAGGCCGCCCAATTCGATGTGCGCCTCGACATCCGGGACGTCGAGGATGCGGCCGACGCGAAGCCCGGCGCCCTGTACTGCGTCGACATCGCCCCAGCGCTGCTCGAACCCGACTGGGGCCAACCGCACCCTTCCGCCGGCGAATTCGCGCGGCTCAGCCTCGAGGCCGCGGTGAAGGATTTGGCCTCCACCAAGGTGGACGTGCTGGTCACCGCCCCCATCAACAAGGACACCATCCAAAGCGGCCAGTTCAAGTTTCCCGGCCACACCGAATACCTCGCCGACAAGGCCGGCGTGGACGACGTGCTCATGGTCCTCGCCTCCGACAGCTTGCGCGTCGGGGTGGTCACGGGCCACGTGGCGCTCAAGGATGTGGCGTCCACCCTGTCCAAGGAGCGGATCGTGAAGTACGGCACCCTCCTGCACGAGAGCCTCGGGCGGGACTTCGGTGTCGCCACACCCCGCATTGCGGTCCTCGGCCTGAACCCCCATGCCGGAGACAACGGCCTCATCGGAGAGGAGGAGAAGACGATCATCCTGCCGGCGGTGCGCGCCATGCAGGAAGCCGGGATGAAGGTCAGCGGTCCCTTCGGGGCCGACGGCTTTTTTGGCAGCGGCGACTACCGGCATTTCGACGGGGTGCTCGCCATGTACCACGACCAGGGCTTGGTGCCGTTCAAAAGCCTGAGCTTCGGCCAGGGGGTGAATTTCACCGCGGGACTGCCGATCGTCCGAACCAGTCCGGACCATGGAACGGCCTTTGACATCGCCGGCAAGGGAGAGGCGGACGGACACAGCCTCCGGGCCGCCTGCTGGATGGCGGCGGACATCCGGAACCACCGCCGAGAGCACCGGGAGATGACCGCCGACCCGCTCAAGGTGTCCCCGCCCAAGGGCCGGGATCGGGACCGCTTCTGACGCGTCCGGCCGACCCTCCGGCGTTTGCAACGAAACCCGTACCTTTGCCCCCCCTCAAGCCGGGGTGACGCATGCGCGGATCCGCAGAGTTCGAAATTCCCTACACGGGATTGGGTCTCGGAAGACATGCATTCGGCTTCCAGCTTGACGGGACGTTCTTTCAGGAATTCGAACCCCCAGGTTTGGTCGACGCCGACATCCGAGCGGAGACCGAATTGGACCGGTTCGATGAGATGATGCACTTCGACGTCCGCGTCACCGGCACCGTGAACACGGCCTGTGACCGCTGTGATGCTCCGATGACGGTTCCAGTGGACCACCGCACGCGTTACGTGATCAAGTTCGGCGCGACGACCCACAAGACCGACGACGACATCCTGGTGCTCGGCCCCGCCGATCACCTGTTGGACGTGAGGGAATTCCTGTACGAGACCACGATGCTCGGGATGCCGCTCCGGCGTGCCCACGAGGACATCGAGGATTGCGACCAGGAAGTGGTCCGCTGGCTGACCGGCTCGGTGGACGACGCCCCCGATGATGTGCAGGAGGAGGAAATGGATCCGCGATGGGCCGCCTTGAAGGGGCTCGGATCGGATGAGGACGAGAAGACGGATTGAGGAGGAGACAACAAAACAGAAACACACCCAACCCGAAGGGCTCCGGCCCGGAGGAACAACCAGACGACCATGGCACATCCCAAGCGACGCCAAAGCAAGACGCGCTCCCGCAAGCGCCGGACGCACTACAAGGCCGAAACGCCCAACGTGTCCACCTGTTCCACGACCGGACAGGCCCACATGTTCCACCGCGCCCACTGGTATGAGGGCAAGCTCTACTACAAGGGCCGCGTGGTGATGGAGAAGGAGACGGCCGAGGCCTGACCTTCTTCCCGAACGGAACCGATTTTTCAGAAAGACCCGCCCGGCCATGGCCGTCGCGGGTTTTTCCACATCCGGTGGTGGCCGCTTGTGCCCCCCGACCGTGACGGCCTGTCAAGGCTGAACATAATTTCGGCGCTCCGTCACACACGGTTCCAGAACACCTGACCCCATGAGTTCCCCCCAGACTGCCGCCATCACCGCCGTGCATGGCTGGCTTCCCGAGGACATCCTCTCCAATGCCGACCTCGAAAAGATGGTCGACACCAACGACGAGTGGATCCGCACCCGCACCGGAATCAGCGAGCGCCGCATCCTGAAGGACCCGGAAAAGGCCACCTCCGACATGGCCTGCGAAGTCATCAAAGGCCTCTGCGCCCAGCGGGGCATCACCCCCGAGGAGGTGGACCTGGTCATCGTCGCCACGGTCACCCCCGACATGTTCTTCCCCTCGACCGCTCAGCTCGCCTGCCACAAGGCCGGAGCGAGCAATGCCTGGGGCTTCGACCTGAGCGCGGCGTGCAGCGGATTCCTGTTTGCCCTGCGGACCGGAAGCCAATTCGTGGCCAGCGGCACCCATTCCAAGGTCATCGTCGTCGGAGCGGACAAGATGAGCTCCATCGTGGACTACACCGACCGCACCACGTGCGTCCTCTTCGGGGATGCCGCGTCCGGCGTCCTGCTCGAGGCCGATCCGAGTGGCGCCACGGGCATCCAGGATGCCATCCTCCGGAGCGACGGGGCCGGGGGCCAATACCTGCGGATGCAAGGGGGCGGATCGCTCAACCCCTCCAGCCACGAGACGGTGGACAACAAGCTGCACTACATCGAGCAGGATGGACGCCCCGTCTTCAAGGCCGCCGTCACCTCCATGGCCGACGTGAGCTACGAGATCATGGAGCGCAACGGGCTCACCGCCGACGACGTGTCGTGGCTCGTGCCGCACCAGGCCAACCTCCGCATCATCGACGCGACCGCCAACCGCATGGGTGTGGGCCGCGACAAGGTGATGATCAACATCGAGAAATACGGCAACACCACGGCCGCCACGATCCCCCTCTGCCTGTGGGAGTGGCGCAACCGGCTCACCCCGGGCGAGAACCTCATCCTCAGCGCCTTCGGCGGCGGCTTCACCTGGGGCAGCATCTGGCTCAAGTGGGCCATGGAACCCGAAGCCTGAACCCCCGAAATCCCAGGGCCACCGAATTACCGGTTACCTTGGCCCCTTGGAAACAGCGGATCAAACTGAACCATTGACCATGACCCAGGACGAAATCCAAGACCTCATCAAGTTCGTCGCCAAGTCCGGCGTGAACGAAGTCGAGATCGAACGCAAGGACTTCAAGATCACCATCAAGAGCTCCGGCGTCCCCAACAAGCGCGGCAAGGCCGCAGCGGCTCCCGAGCCCCAGGCGGTCCACGTGGCCGTGCCCAGCATGCCGATGCAGATGCCCATGC
>WTID01000165.1 GCA_011522855.1 Flavobacteriales bacterium | reverse complement strand
CGGGTCTCGCGCAGCCGTTCGAGCCAGTCTTCGGCACGCCGGTTGTGCAAGGTCCGGGCGGCGGCATTGTCCACCCAGCCTTCGCTCCAGGCCGTGCCGGGCAGGCCGGCCCAGGCTGGATTGAGCCCCACTGCCTCCGCTTCCCTCCGCAGCCATGCTTCGCCTTCCGCCCGGCTGCGGAAGCGTTTGAGGGACGTGGCCGTGCCCCCTTTCTTGAGGGAGAGGCGGACGAGGTCCTGGCGGCACCGGAAGGTGTCCACGGACCAGCCTTTGCCGACCACCTTCTGCGCCCGGTTCAGCGGAGGGTGGAACCGCCGGATGAGGACATCCTCGAGCACGGCGGCCATGCATTCCGACCCCGTTTCCTCCCAGGTGATTTTGTGAACCAGGCGGCGCAGGGCCTGTGACCGCGCCTCGCTGCCACTGCCGTTGAAGTGCTGACGCACCCGGGAAGCGAGATTCTTGCTCATGCCCACGTACGCGAGTTTGCCGTCGCCGTCGAGGAAGCGGTAGACGCCCGGCGTGGTCGGAATGTCCGCCAGGGCATCGGGCGGCAGGTGGGGTGGCCACCAGGAGGTGCCTCCCCCTCGACCGGATTCGGCTTCCATGTCCGCGGCGTGGTCGCGCCACAGGATCGAGAACAGTTCCGCGGTGGCGGTGGCGTCGCCCCAGGCGCGGTGGTGGGCTTCGTTGTCGATGCCGAGGAAGTCGCAGAGCGCCCCCAGGCTGTATCGCTGCGGCCCATCGAGCCACTTGCGGGCCATGCGCACCGTGCAGAGCCGGCGGGGGTTGTAGTGGAGCCCGGCGGTCTTGAAGCCGGCTTGGAGATGCCGGAGGTCGAAGGAGACGTTGTGGGCCACGAAGACGGCGTCTCCAAGAAAAGCGTGGAGGTCCTCGGCAAGGTCGGCGAATTCCGGGGCGTCCGCCACCATGGTGTCGTCGATGCCCGTGAGCCGGGTGATGCCGGAGGGAATGGGCCGGGCGGGCCGGATGAGGCGCACCCAGCGGTCCAGTTCGCGCCGGCCATCGTGCAGGATGGCTGCCACCTCGGTGATGTTGTCCCCGGTCGGGGCGCCGCCATTGGTCTCGATGTCGACGATGGCGTAGGTGGTGGTGGCGGATGCGGTCATGGGGCCAAGGACGGAGGTGGGTCCGCCGTGGAAGTACGGTGCTAAATTTCCACCATGAAGTGGAGTTCCAAGACGTGGAGGGTCGCCATCCTGCTCCTGTGGGTGCCCGGGGCGCTTTCCGCCCAGGTGTTCAACTACGAACCGTATGACGACAGCGACCTGCTCGGCGACTTCGAGCGGCCGAAGAAGCTGCATTTCGGGATGAACATCAACGTCGTGAAGGCGGGTGGGGCCTCGAGCGTCTTCTACAACGGCACGGGCCTCAGTGACCTGGGAGACGTCTTCCGCGAGCTCATCAGCATTCCCGAACGGCTCGATTGGAACAGCGTAGCGGGGGGCAGCGGCAACACCGCGCGCAACCAAATCGCCCAAAGCCTGGGCATCGCCGATGCGGGCGCGATGTCCGTGGCCTCGTACCCCATCGATCAGCGCTACGACATCAGTTTCGGCTTTGGATTGCGGGTCATGCAGCGGTTCAACCTGGAAAATGCCATCGTCCTCGACATGGACATCTGGCGGCTCAAGAGCCGAGGCGCATGGCAGTTGAACACCGGACAGCTTCCAGACCAGGGGCAGGGGTCGACCGACCTGCGGGACTTCGGCATCTTCGCGGCGGAGGACCGCATGCAGTTCAACCTCGGCTACCGGACGGCGAGTCCGATCGACCGGAGTGCGAGTTGGATCTTCGAGCTCGGGGGCACCATGACCGCCACGCGCATCCGGGATCACTACATCGAAGTCGCCCAGAACACCTACGATCTGATTGTCCCCCGGGGAGGTCAAGTCTTCACCGGTGGCACCCCCGACCTCACGTGGGGCATCGGCTATGGAGGCTATGTCCGCATCGGGGCCGAGGCGTACCTGGATGCCGGGGCCGGATTGGAGGTGGCCTACCGGTTGGGGTATGACGGCATTGTCATCGGGCTGTCGGATTATCGGGTGTTCAACCATGGGCTTCAACTCACGTGGCTCTTCCCGCCGCCGCAGGTGGCTGCGGCCTCGTTCTGACCGCGTGGACGGATGGACGGGATGCGGTATCTTCGGCTCCCATCGCCATGGAAATCATCGACCGACTGAGCGCCGGAGATCCGGAGAAGAAGAAGTACTACATCCGGTTGTTCCTCGACACGCTCGAGCCTGAGCTGGAGAACCTCCGGGGAGCCAACATCGGCGCTCCACAGGAGCCGATCCGGGCGATCCTCCACAAGCTGAAGAGCCAGGTGCAGACCATTGGCGCAGCCGATGCCCACGCCATGATGAGTGCCCACGAGCAGACCATCAAAGGGGGCGGAACCATTTCCCAGTCCGAACTGGACACCACCTGCGACCTTCTTTCTACCCTGATTCAGAACCTGCAAGACCTGTTGAAATGAGCAAGCACCTCAAGATTGCCCTTGTCGACGACGACATCCCCAACACCGAGATCCTCCGGGATTTCCTCATTCGCAATGGCTACAGCCACGTGGACAAGTACCACGATGGAGAGAGCTTTCTCGAGTCCATCGACCGCTTTGACGAGCGCGCCGTGGTGCTCGACTTCGACCTGAGCGGAGGGGGAGAGCTCAACGGACTCGAGGTGTTGGAAGCCCTCAAGGAGCGCAGCCCCCAGACCCACGTGATCTTCTACAGCGGACAGGATAGCCTCGAAGTGGCCGTGGAATCCCTGAAGAACGGTGCGGACGACTACATCGTGAAGTCCAATGCGGCCTTCGCCCTGGTCAAGACCTCCCTCGACAAGGTGTACGACCTCCAGGTCCTGCGCCTGAGCGAGAAGCGCAACCAGCGCATCAGCTGGGCCCTCGCCCTCGGCTGGCTCATCACGCTGGTCGGCGTCGCGATCTTCGTGGCGAACTGATCGGAGCGCCCCAGGCGCCTCCCATCGAAAGGCTCACTTCTTCCTCGAGAGGTGGGCCTTTTCGATTTCCGAAAGCAGCTGGTCCACTTTGAAGGGCTTCGGGACGAACCCGTTCATGCCCTGATTGAGGTAGTGGTCGGTGTCCTCCTTGAGGACGCTCGCCGTCATGGCGATGATGGTCGTGTCGGCCTTGGCCGCATCCTCCAGCTTGCGGATGGCCAGCGTCGCCTCGATGCCCGTCATCTCCGGCATGGCAATGTCCATGAGGACGATGTCCCACTCTTCATCGCGGACCATCTCCATGGCGATTTTGCCGTTTTCCGCCTTGCCGATGGTCACGTTGGGAATCTCCGTGCGAAGGGTGTCCTCGGCGACGATGACGTTGAAGGGGTTGTCCTCGGCAATCAGAATGCGCAGCGGAGGCAGGGACGTCCGCTCTGGGGCCGCCTCCTTCTTGCGGTCCTTCTGGAGCCGGAAGATCTCGTTCTTGAGTTGATCGGCCTGGAAGGGCTTCGGCACAAAGCCGTCCATGCCGTGGCGCATGTAGTTGTCGGTCTCCTCGCGCAGCACGCTTGCGGTCATGGCCACGATGAGGGTGCGGGCCTTGTCGGCATCGGGCAACTTGCGGATCGCCGCGGTGGCTTCGAGTCCGCTCATCTCGGGCATGTGGATGTCCATGAGAACCAAATCCCATTCTTCGTCCCGGACCTTTTCAAAGGCCACCTGGCCGTTTTCGGCCTTGCCGATGGTCACCTCCTTCAATTCCGCCTTCAGGGTGTCCTCGGTGACGATGACATTGAACGGGTTGTCCTCGGCGATGAGGATGCGGATGGGGCCAATCTCACGGTCGCCATCTTTCGCCCGGTCCTCCTCGGCGATGCCTTCGGCCCGCAGGGCGGGCAGGGCAAAGCAGAAGGTGGAGCCTTCGCCTTCGACGCTTTCCACCCAGATGACGCCGCCCTGGAGCTCGACGATTTGCTTGGAGATGCTGAGGCCGAGGCCGGTGCCTCCAAATTTCCTCGTCTTGAGCTGGTCTCCCTGGTTGAAGCTCTCGAAAATCTTCTCCTGCTTGTCGTCCGGGATGCCGATGCCCGTGTCCTTCACGCGGACCACAAACCATTCGTCATGGGCCTTCGGCGGTGGCGGGCACCATCCCGGAAGGGCGGGGAGGGGGGCGACTTCCGCCCGCAGGGTGACGCCACCTTCCAGCGTGAACTTGATGGCGTTTCCGATGAGGTTGATGAGGACCTGGTTGAGGCGGCTGGAGTCGCCCATCAGGTGGGAGGGCAGGTTGTCGGCGGCGTCGACGGTGAAGGTGAGGTCCTTCTGCTCCGCTGAGATCCGCATCACATTTTCGGCCACTTCCAGAGCGTCGGCCACGGAGAACGGCTCTTCGGCGATCTCCAGCTTGCCGGCTTCGAGCTTGGAGAAATCGAGGATGTCGTTGACGATGTCGATGAGGTTGGACGAGGCGATGACAATGTTCCGCAGATACTTCCGGGCGCCGGTCGTCATGTCCTCCTTGGTGGCCAGGTTGGACATGCCCACGATGGCGTTGAGCGGCGTCCGGATCTCGTGCGACATGTTGGACAGGAAGACCGCCTTGTGGTTCAGGGCAATCTCGAGGTCGGAGTTGGCCTTGATGAGCTCCCGTTGCCGGTCGGCCAGCTGCTGACGCTGGGTGGAAATCAATCGGCTCTGACGCTGCGTAAACCGGTACCGGTAGGTGATGAACAAGGCGAAGCCGATCAGGAGGGCCACGATGGCGTAGAGATAGGTCTGGCGCTCTTCCTGCAGCTTGTACTGGTTCTCCTGCATCCGCTGCTTCCGGCGATTCTCCCACTCCAGAACCTCGAGCCCTTTGAGGTCGTTCTCTTGGTCCATGGCCAGGTAGACGTTCTCACAACTGTCCCTTTTCAGCCGGGACACCAGGGCAGTCTCGAATTGATCGAGGGCCCGCTGCGCTTGCGACATGCAGGCCCAGCAGTCCACGAGTCGGGTGGCCCGATCCCGTTTCTCGGGCGAATAGGAGGCCGTGACCTGGAGGCGGAGAGAATCGCACAGTCGGAGGGCTTCCCGGGGCTCTCCATTCTCGACCAATGAGGAACCCAGTTTGCCGTAGAGATAGGCAGCCCGCTTGCCTTCCTTCTCCGCATCCAGACGGATGGCCTGCCTGAACAGCGTGATGGCCTCTTCGTGGTCTCCTTGCTTGTCGGCGATGTACCCGAGGTATTCCAGTGCAGTCACTTGATTGCCTCCCAGTTCCAACATGAGCTGGTACTCCTGCTTGGACTCGTCGAGCCGTCCCTCTGCCCGGAGGAAACGGGCAATCATGGACGTGGCTTTCCTGGACAAGCCAGCCTCCCCCAATTCGTCAAAGGTCATTCTGGCTTCCGCGAGATAGAACAGGGCCGTGTCCCGGTGGGATTGCCGAGAATCATCCAGAAGGAACGTGGTGTTCAGGCGGGCAAGAGCGAGCTGCTTCGGGGTGGCGTAATTCAACAGGGTGTAGCCATAATGGGCCTCTGCGGTTTTGAAGTCGCGGTACCGATAGTAGGCGTTGCCCAATCGATTGTGCGATTCAATCTTCATGTCCACATCGTCCATCTCTTCCGCGATGGCCAAGGCTTCGTGCAAGTCATCCAAGGTTTGGCTGACCGATTTCTCGAGCTTGTTGGAACCGAGTTTGCTCTCGAGCGTTCCCCGCTCGAGCAGCAACTTCCACCGGTGCCGATCGACGTCCTTGAGTTCTGTTTCAAGGAGTTGGGACAGAAGATCAATGCCTTCCAAATCCTTGCCGCTCGCTCGGAAGAGCTCGGCCTTCTTGACCGTCAACTCGACCCGTTGGTCCCCCGTGAGGGGTTCCTCGAGCAAGAGGTCAATCAGAGCGATGGATTCCTTCTTGTCGGTCAGGACGGGTGCGAGGTCGAAATAGGCCTGAACCCGCTCCTCGAGGACTCGGGCGGGGTCGCCCAGAATCCCACGGAGTTCGGTGGGTGTCGGGCTGTCCTTCTCCTCCTGACTCCATGCCGTTTGGGGAGGGAAGGAGAGGAAGGCCGCAAGGCCGATGCAGAAAAGGGGACGCAGGGTGAGTTGCATGGAGTTCCAACGAAAATACAGCGGGAATCCAAGCCCCGGCCGGACTGGGACTTTTCCCGCCTTGTTCCCCTCGAAATTTCCTCTACATTTGCGCTCCCTTTCGGGGAAAAGCCGACTCTGTAGCTCAACTGGATAGAGCATCGCACTACGGATGCGAAGGTTGAGGGTTCGAATCCTTCCAGGGTCGCCACAGCTTACAGAAAGCCCTCGTTGCACTGTCGCAACGGGGGCTTTCGCTTTTCGGCTCCCTCCGCCGGACAGGGGTTAATTTGAGCCCATGCCGTTCTTGTTGGATTCGCCCGAGGCCGTGGCCCGGGCCCGCCGCGATGCCGCCGCCGACCCCGAGGCCTTTTGGGCCGACATCGCCCGCCACTACGAGTGGATGTCCCCGTGGGACACCGTCTGCGACTGGGAATTCGACACGCCGCGCGTGCGCTGGTTTGACGGCGCCGAGCTCAACATCACCGCCAACTGCCTCGACCGCCACGTGGCCGCCGGCCACGGCGACCGCACCGCCATCCTGTGGGAGCCCAACGATCCGGCCGACCCCACGGTCTCGATCCCCTACGCCGAGCTGCTGGACCGCGTGTGCCGCTTCGCCAACGTGCTCCGGGCGCGCGGCGTGAAGAAGGGCGACCGGGTGGCGCTGTACCTGCCCATGGTGCCGGAGCTGGCCGTGGCGGTGCTCGCCTGCGCCCGCATTGGCGCGGTGCACAGCGTGGTCTTCGCCGGCTTCTCCGCCCGCAGCCTCGCCGACCGCATCCAAGATGCCGGTGCGGTGTGCGTGATCACCAGCGACGGCATGAAGCGGGGCGCCAAGGGCCTGGGCCTCAAGGCCGTCGTCGACCAGGCCCTCGGCGAATGCCCCACCGTGACCACCAACCTCGTCGTCCGCCACACCGGCGAGTCCGTCGACTGGACGGAGGGCCGCGACGTTTGGCTCCACGACGCCCTGACCAACGTCTCCGCCGACTGCGCGCCCGAGCGGATGGCCGCAGAGGATTTGCTCTTCATCCTCTACACCTCCGGCAGCACGGGCAAGCCCAAAGGCGTGGTCCACACCTGCGGAGGCTACATGGTCTATGCGGGGTACAGCTTCGCCA
>WTID01000164.1 GCA_011522855.1 Flavobacteriales bacterium | reverse complement strand
ACAGTGGGTTCGCTTTCCGCCACCCCAACCTCGAGGACGCCATGCGCCACCTCTTGACCTGATACCCCTTTGGATCCCCTCCGGACCCTCTCTGGAGCACCTCAGGACATTTTTTTTTGATTCCGTGTGAACATGACACGGCATGCCGTGTTCCAATTCCGACCCCGAACGAGGGGTTCTTGATCAGTAAGGTGTTAATGATCACGTTTGATTTGCTGACGGCCCGGGTTCATGCCCGGGCTGTCTCATTTTCCGCCCCCTCACATTCTCTCCCTTCATGACCCCCATTTCCCTGTTCTGGCACCGACGTGACCTGCGGATCTCGGACAACCGCGGACTCGCCGCCGCACTCGACGCCGGCCTCCCTGTCCTCGGCTTCTTCTGCTTCGACAAGACCATCCTCGATGTCCTTCCCGAGGTGGATGCCCGAGTCGGGTTCATCCACACCGAACTGGACGGGATCGCAGCATCCTACAAGTCGGCCGGCAGCCAACTCATTGCCCGCCATGGAGTTCCCCTCGAGGAAATCCAATCGCTTCGGCAGGCCCTGCAGGCGGCCGGGCATGACCTCCGCCAGATTCACACCAACCGGGACTATGCCCCCTACCCCGTCGCCCGGGATGGAGAAGTCCGGGCCTGGTGCGAACAGGAGGGCATCGGCTTCCATGCGCATGACGACCACGTCATCCTGCCCCCCGAAGCCGTTTTGAAGGATGACGGCACGCCCTACACGGTGTTCACGCCGTACAGCCGAAAATGGCACAAGGTCCTCGACGCGCAGGACATCGACCCGCTGGCCGAAGCTGTGGTGGCCCTCGACGGCCGGGGCATCACGCCCTTCCCCGAAGAGGAACTTCCCTCCCTTTCCTCGATGGGGTTTGACCAGGCCTCTGCCGACCCCTCGGGGTGGGCGGCCTTTGAAGCGCGTCAACCCGATGCGGACGTGCTCCACCGCTATGCCGAGCGCCGGGACACACCGTCCGTGGTGGGAACGGCCAGAATGAGCCTTCACTTGCGGTTCGGCACCGTCTCGGTCCGGTCCCAGGCCCGACTGGGCTTTGCCCACAGCGACAAGTGGCTCACCGAGCTCATCTGGCGCGAGTTCTATCAGGCCATCCTCCACCACTTTCCCCACAGCGCCAAGGATGCCTTCCGGGCCAAGTACGACCGGATCCCCTGGCGCCATGACGACGACCATTTCGCCGCCTGGTGCGAAGGCAGGACAGGCTATCCCCTCGTGGATGCCGGCATGCGCGAACTGAATGCCACCGGGTTCATGCACAACCGCGTGCGCATGGTGGTCGCCAGTTTCCTCTGCAAGCACCTCCTGCTCGATTGGCGATTGGGGGAGCGCTATTTCGCCGAGAAGCTGCTGGACTTCGAACTCGCCTCCAATGTGGGGGGATGGCAATGGGCCTCAGGCAGCGGATGCGATGCCGCCCCGTACTTCCGGGTCTTCAATCCGGAGAGTCAACTGAAGAAGTTCGACCCCTCCGGAACCTATGTCCGCCGCTGGGTTCCCGAATGGGGCACGCCGGCCTACCCGGCTCCCATCGTGGAGCACAAGTTCGCCCGCCAGCGGGCCATCGACACCTACAAGGCCGCCCTGACAGAGGCCTAACTTGCGGGCATGGCCCCGCACGATGTCCCGCCCCCGCTTGGGGATGACCGCCCCCTGGAGGGACTGAAGGTCATCGAGCTCGCCTCCGTGCTGGCCGGTCCGCTCGTGGGCACCTTCCTCGCCGAACTGGGCGCAGAGGTGGTCAAGGTGGAAATGCCGGGCATCGGGGATGTTACCCGCAGCTGGCGTCTCTCCGGGGAATCGACGGACGGACCCAGCGCCTATTACGTCGCGGCCAATGGCCCCAAGCAAGGCCTCCGACTCGACCTCAAGACCGAGACAGGCCAACGGGAATTGGACGCCCTGCTCGCCGAGGCGGACATCCTGCTCCAGAATGCCCGCCCGGATTCACTGGAGGCACTGGGGCTCGACCCCGCGCGTCTGGCGGAACGCCACCCCCGGCTCATCCATGTGCACCTCCTCGGATTCCTCGATCAGCCCGGCCGGGCCGGCTATGACATCGTGGTCCAAGCCGAATCCGGCTTCCTTTCCATGAACGGCGAGCCCGGGGGCACCCCCTTCAGGATGCCCGTCGCCCTCATGGACGTGCTCGCCGCGCACCAGATGCGGTCAGCCCTCCTTCTCGCCCTCTACGACCGGGAACGGTCGGGACAGGGGGCCTACGTGGAGACCTGGCTGGACGCCTCCGGATTCAGCGGTCTCGCCAACCGGGCCACGGAGCACCTCGTCGCTGGTCAATCCCCTCAACCGTTGGGTGCCCTGCATCCCCAGATTGCCCCCTACGGCGAACTCTTCCAGTGTCGCTGTGGCGGATGGATTGTGGCGGCCGTCGGCAGCAACCGACAATTTCAGGCGCTGTGCCACCTCCTCGGCCTGGACGACTTGGCCGAAGACGGTCGGTTCGAGACCAACCCGAATCGTGTGACGAACCGATTGGCGCTCGCCGAGCGGTTGGCCCCGGCCTTTTCGCAGCAAGATGCGGACGCCCTCATGGACGAGGCGATTGCCGCCGGCATTCCCCTCGGCCGGGTCAAATCCGTGGAGGACGCCCTTTCATCGGGAACCGGACGCGCCATGACGGCTGAGTTTTCACTCGAAGGGGCCCCTGTGCGCCACGTTCGCCAGGTGGCGTTCCGGCTTCACCGCAACGGCAAGCGGACGACGTAATACTGATCGTGAGGAATGGGCAATTTGCCCGACCGCAACCACGGGTTGAGGGTCTTCAAGGCGTTGTAGCTGACCCCGGCCTGCTGGGCGAATGCGGCCAGGTCGTCCACGGAGTCCACGAGGATGGTGTCCCGACCGGGAACCGGGGAATACCAATCGTCCGCCGCGAGCATGAACCCGTGGGCCTCCGGGGCCTCCATCACCTGCTTGGTCGCATACAGCCGGTAGATGTAGCGGGCAGTCTCGTCGTTGAGCATCAGGTCCCAATAGGATTCGCCCTGCTGCTGGTCCAGACGCCGGGACAATCCCGACATCCCCATGTTGTAGCTGGCGGCCGCCAGGATCCAGTCGCCGTAGCGGCGGTGCGCCTCGTTGAGGTAGGCGCACGCGGCCCGGGTCGCCTTCTCCACGTGGTAGCGCTCATCCACGTCCCGGTCCACGCGGAGGCCGAACTCCTCGGCGGCGGGTTCCATGAACTGCCAGAATCCACGGGCATCGGACGGGGACACCGCATTGGCCAGTCCCGACTCGATGACGGAGAGGTACTTGAAGTCCACCGGCACGCCCGAATCCACGAGGATCGGCTCGATGAGGGGGAACCATCGGCCGGACCGTTTGAGGGTCAACAGGCTGCTGCTGTGCCGGAAGGTCCCGATGAGCAGCTCCTTCTCCATCCGCTCCCTCACACCGAGGCGCTCGAGGGGCAAGGGGGTGCCGGCGAACTCAAGCCCCTCCGCAATGCGGGGCGGGGTCACCGTCTGTGGCACCGTGTCCAGACGGGCTTCCATGGCGGTGGGCGCGGGCTCGCCGACCGCTCCGGTGAGGGTCACGGCGAGGAGGACAAGGCTCCCGGCGCCCAGCAGGACGAGGCTGCGGAGGTGAACCCGGGTCGCCATCAGAAGGGGGAATCGAAATCGGCAAAGAGGCCCGCTGCGGCATCCTTGGGCGAGAGCAGCGGATGCTCGATGCCCCAGTCTATGCCGAGGTCGGGATCGTCCCAGCGCAGTGAACGCTCGTGCTCGGGGCTGTAGACCTCGGTGCACTTGTAGCAGAAGACGGTGTCGGGTTCGAGCGTCACGAATCCGTGGGCGAACCCCTCGGGCACCCAGAATTGCCAGCGGTTCTCGCCGGTCAGCAGGGCCATCTGATGCTGGCCGTAGGTGGGGCTGTCCACCCGGAGGTCCACGGCCACATCGAGGGCGGATCCGCGGACCACGCGGACCAGCTTGCCTTGCGCCCGTTCGGGCACCTGGAAGTGGAGCCCGCGCAGGACCCCCTCTCCCGAGACGGACTCGTTGTCTTGGACGAACTCGACGGAGCGACCGATGGCCGCTTCGAAATGGCCAGCGCGCCACGTCTCGGAGAACCGCCCGCGGTCATCGCCGAACTGGCGGGGCCGGATCATGAGCGGTCCGTCAATCGGACCGGATTGGAGATCAATCGGATGGTCCATGGTTCAGTTGCCGGAGGCGATGCTGATCAGGGCGATGAAGCTGCTGATGGTGGACAGCAGGCTCAGGATGGGGGTCACATCGGCGAGGACCTCACTGGCGAGCTGGGGCAGCGGCTCCACGTAGATGATGTCGCCGGCCTGCACGGTCGTGTTGGCGTATTGGAGCCCGTCGATGGTCGAGAGGTCGAATTGGTGAATGGTCTGCCCTTTCTGGCCGCGCCGGATGAGCTTGACCTTCCGCGCATCTCCGCGTGCCCGGATGCCTCCGCTCAGGGCGAGCACCTCGAGGAGGCTCGTGTTGGGATTCGTGAGCGGCACCACCGAGGCCACGCCCGCCTCTCCCGGGAAGATGAGGACCCGTTGGTTCGTCACCTCGATGAGGGCGAGCGGGTTGATGTAGTTCTCGCTGTACGCCTCCTCCAGCTTGGTCTCCGCCTCGTCGATGTTGAGGCCGGCCAACGGGACAGGCCCCAGTTCCGGGAGCTCCACCGTGCCGTCTGGCCGCACCTCGTAGACGAACCGGTTGTTCTGGTTCATGGCCTGCAGGTTGCCGCCGCCATTGCCATTGACCCCTCCGGCCGTGGTGCCCGCGGTCATGGACAGCAACCGCTCCCCCTTGTTGGAGTAGAGCTGGAAACTGACGAGGTCATTGGGCGCAATGCGGTAGTTGACGTCGCTGATCGGGTTGAACGGATCGAAGGCGAAATCCGAGGGGGTCCGGAACATGATGTTCCGGTTGATGGTACAGCCCGTCCAGGACAACGTGGAGAGCACCAGCAAAAGGGGCAAAAGGCGTGTCAGGGGTCGCATCATGGTTCAAAATTAACCGCCTCTTCCCGCCTCCGGGAACGGACGAACCGACTTTGTCCAAGTATTTTCGACCGCCCATGGCCCTCCCGTCCGATCTGCTCCACAATGGCTCCACCCGGCTCCGCGCATTGGAACCCTCCGATGTCGACCAGGTCGTGCAATGGGAGAACAATCCGGAGCACTGGGCCGTGACGGGCACCTCGGCCCCCTACTCCCGGGCGGCGCTCGAGGCCCTGTGCCAAGGCCACCAGGATCTGTATACGGCGGGTCAGCTCCGCTGGATCATCGAAGAGGACGGTCGCGTCGTCGGCGCGGTCGACCTGTATGATTTCCGGGCGCGGGACCAACGGGCGGGGATTGGCATCCTCGTCCATCCGGACGCCCGCGGCCACGGTGTGGCCCGGCGAGCGCTGGAGATTGCCCTCCGGCATGCCGAGCTGGCCTTGATGCTTCGCACCGTGCACGCCGAGGTGCACGCCGACCACACCGGCAGCCTGGCCCTCTTCGAAGGGGCCGGATTTGTCCGGGCAGGACAGTTCGCGGATTGGACGCGCACGCCCGAGGGATGGAAGGACGTTGTCCTTTTGCAATGCCGGTTTTCCGAACGCCCATGACCTCCCGCCGCATCTTCCTCCTCACGGTCGTGCTCGTGCTCATCAGCATGGTGGGTGGATTCGCGATCCGGACTGCGCTCGGTCCAAACAGCATCGAGCAGGACGGCCGCTTCGTCGTCGAGCCGGGCCAACCGGTGGACAGCGTCGTCGCCCAGCTCGACCGCGAGGGCCGCATCGCCCAACCCGTCGCCCTCCGACGCTACCTGTCCTGGCGGGGATGGACGGAACCCGGGACCTTGAAGGCCGGCCGCTACCTCATCCCCGAGGGACTGGACAACCGCACCCTCGCCCGGCTCCTGATGTCCGGCTCGCGGGAGGCGGTCCGCGTCCGCTTCACGGGGGGCCGCTCGGTCGAGGATCTGGCGGAAGCGGTCGCGCCCCAGGTCGCCTTTGACGCCGAGGACCTCATCCAGGCCATGCGGGATCCGCTGCTGGCCGCCCGGAAAGGCACGGATGTGGACGCCCTCCGCACCCGGTTCATCCCGAATACCTACGAAGTCTGGTATGCCCTGTCCGCCGCCGAGTTCGTCGACCGCATGGTCGGGGAATGGGACCGGTGGTGGACCACGGACCGCCGGGCCCAAGCCGAGGCCATCGGACTGGACCCCACCGAAGTCGGCATCCTCGCCTCCATCGTGAAGGCCGAGACGAGCAAGATGGACGAGGCGCCCACCGTGGCGGGCCTGTACCTCAACCGGCTCGACCGGGGCATGCGGCTCCAGGCCGACCCGACCCTGATTCACGCCTTGGGAGACCCCACCATCCGCCGGGTCCTGAACGTCCATCGGGAAATTGACAGTCCCTACAACACCTATGTCCACAAGGGCCTTCCGCCCGGCCCCATCAATTTCCCCGAGCCCGCCTACCTCGAGGCCGTCCTGAACGCCGAGGAACACGACTACATCTTCATGTGCGCCCGGGAAGACTTCAGCGGTTACCACGCTTTTGCCCGGACCAACCGCGAGCACGAGCGCAACGCGCGCCGCTACCGAAAGGCCCTCGACCGCCAAGGCGTCTACCGCTGATCGAACACAACGGCCGGCCGCAGTGTAATTTTGCCGGCCGATGAACCGTCGCTCCTTCCAGTTCCGCACCCCTTGTGCAGGGTTCATCCTGCTCTTCGCTTGGCTCGGCCTTTCTACGGAGGGCGTCGCGCAGGCCTGGCCGGAGGGCCTCCCCAGAAAGCCAGAGGCCGAAGCCATCCGTGTGGAATTCGGATCCATTGAGATTGACGGAAAGCTGGACGATGCCGGTTGGGAAGCCATCGCGCCCGAGACCCGGTTCCGAGAACTGAGGCCGGTCCCGTTTGCCATGCCCAAGCAGGAAACGGAAGTCCGCTTTGCCTATGACGATCGGGCCCTTTATGTCGGCGCTCGCATGTGGGACACCGCACCCGACAGCATCCTCCACCAGCTGATTCAGCGCGACGGGGACGGCAACACGGATGTGTTCGGCATCTGGTTCAACTGCTTTGACGACGGCGTCAACGGCGTTCGCTTCTCGGTCACCCCGGACGGCGTCCAGTCGGATGAGCTCCTGTCCAACGACGATGCGGACGGCAGTTGGAACGCCGTGTGGCAGGCCG
>WTID01000073.1:23207-24904 GCA_011522855.1 Flavobacteriales bacterium | reverse complement strand
CGTCCGGCGGGCCGAACATCATCAGGGACGGCCACCACCAGCGGTTGAGCGCGTCTTGCGCCATCGCCTTCTGGTCCTCGGTGCCGCCGGCCATCGTCATCATGATTTGAAAGCCTTGGCGCTGGTGGAAGCTCTCCTCCTTGCACACGCGGACCATCGCCCGGGCGTAGGGTCCGTAGCTGCACTTGCAGAGGGGCACCTGGTTCATGATGGCGGCGCCGTCGACGAGCCAGCCGATGGCCCCGATGTCCGCCCAGGTCAGGGTGGGGTAGTTGAAGATGCTGCTGTATTTCGCCTTGCCGCTGTGGAGGTCGGCAATGGTGTCGTCCCGCTGCACACCGAGCGTTTCACAGGCGCTGTAGAGGTAGAGTCCGTGGCCCGCCTCGTCCTGGACTTTGGCCATCAGGATGGCTTTGCGCTTCAGGCTTGGGGCGCGGCTGATCCAGTTGCCCTCGGGCAGCATGCCGACGATTTCGGAATGCGCGTGCTGGCTGATCTGGCGGATCAACGTTTTCCGGTAAGCGTCGGGCATCCAATCCTTCGGCTCGATTTTCTTGTCCGAGGCGATGTAGGCCTCGAATCGCTGCAACAGGTCCATTTCCATGCTCCCCAAAAATACGTCGGTGTGGACGGAGAGAACCGATGGGGTGTGCGAGGGGTTCTCCACCCAAGCCCATTCATTCCGAGATTCGCACCCATGTCTGACCGTTTCCATGATTTGCGCGTAGCCGAAGTGCGCCGCGAGACTGCCGATTGCGTGTCCATCGTCCTCGATGTGCCCGCCGACCTGACGGAGGCCTTCGCCTTCAAGCAGGGCCAGTACCTGACGTTCGATCAGGAGATTCAAGGCGAAGCGGTCCGCCGCAGCTACAGCATCTGCGCCGGAGTCGGGGAGGAGCTGCGGGTGGCGGTCAAGCGGGTGCCCGATGGCCGCTTCAGCACCTGGGCCAATGCGGAGCTGAGGGCCGGCGACACCCTCCGCACCATGCCGCCCAACGGCCGCTTTTTCACGGAACTGGATGCGGGCCAGAGCAAGCACTACGTGGCGTTTGCCGCCGGATCCGGCATCACGCCGATCCTGTCGCACATCAAAACGGTGCTGGCCACGGAACCGCTGAGCCGGTTCACCCTGCTGTACACCAACAAGGACCAGGCGAGCGTCATCTTCAAGTCTGAGCTGGACGACCTCAAGGACCGCTTCCTCGACCGGTTGCGCCTTTTCCATTTCTTCACCCGCGAGCCGGTGGACACGCCTCTCTATGCGGGCCGGATGGATGCCGACAAGGTGGATGCCGTCGCGGCCTCTCTGCTCGGAGGTGCGGCCATCGATGAGGTCTTTGCCTGTGGACCGGAACCCATGATCCACGCGGTTCGAGAGCGGATGGCGGCGGCCGGCATCCCGGAAGCCAACATCCACTTCGAGCTCTTCACGTCCCCGACGGCCAAGGCCTCGGCGGATGCCAGTACGGACGCCGCCCCGGTCGAGGTGGATGCCGGCCAGGAAGTCTTTGTCATCATTGACGGGTCCACACACAAACTGGATTACGATGGCAGCAAGAGCATCCTCGATACTGGTCTTGATGCTGGTCTCGATCTGCCCTACAGTTGTTGCGGTGGCGTCTGTTGCACCTGCCGCGCCCTCGTCACGGAAGGGGCCGGAGAAATGGAGGTCAACTACGCCCTCGAGCCCGGGGAAG
>WTID01000073.1:0-23107 GCA_011522855.1 Flavobacteriales bacterium | reverse complement strand
GTCACGGAAGGGGCCGGAGAAATGGAGGTCAACTACGCCCTCGAGCCCGGGGAAGTGGAGCAGGGGTTCGTGCTCGCCTGTCAGACCAAGCCCAAGCCGGGCTCGGCGCGGTTCGTGGTCGACTTCGACCAGCAGTAAGTCCGGTTCGCGGGGTCAGGCCCGCTCGTCGAGCTCGATCCAACGCTCAGTCTTGGTCTCGATGTCGGCAGTGACCGTGCCGAGCTCCGTGGCCAGTTCCGTCATTTTCTCGTGGCCGATGTCCGGGGCGCCCATGGCGGTCTCCAATTCGGCCTTGCGGGCCTCGAGCCCGGCGATCACGTCCTCCAGCCCCTCGTACTCGCGCTTTTCGTTGTAGCTGAGTCGCTGGCTGTAGTCGCCTTTCGGGGCGGCAGGCCCTTCTTCTGCTGCGCGGGCCGCTTCGGCCTTGGCCTCGGCTGCGCGCTGGGACGCAGCCACCTTGTCTTCGGCATCGGCCGCCGTGCGGTACTGGGTGTAGTTGCCGGGAAAGTCCCGCACGCCTCCGGCGCCGTCGAGGACGAAGACGTGGTCGACCAGCTTGTCCATGAAATACCGGTCGTGGCTCACCAGGAGCAGACAGCCGGTGAAGTCGAGCAGGAATTCCTCGAGGATGCCCAGCGTGAAGACGTCGAGGTCGTTGGTGGGCTCGTCGAAGACGAGAAAGTTCGGATTGGCCATCAGCACCCGCAGGAGGTGCAGGCGTTTGCGTTCGCCTCCGCTGAGCTTGTGGATGAAGTCGTGGTGCCGGTTCCGGGGAAACAGGAAGCGCTCGAGCAGCTGGCCGGCCGACAGCTTTTTGCCCTTCTTGAGCGGCATGAACTCGGCGATCTCGTAGAGGGCTTCAATCACCTTCATGCCCTCGTCAAACACCGGGGGTTCCTGGCTGAAATGGCCGAAGACAATGGTGTCGCCAATGACCACTTTTCCGCCATCGGGCGTGTCCTCTCCCGTGATGAGGCGGATGAGGGTGCTCTTGCCGGCTCCGTTGTCCCCGACGAGGCCCACGCGCTCGCCCGGTTTGAAGTGGTAGGTCCATCCGTCGAGGATGACGCGCTCACCGTAAGCCTTCCGCACGCGGTGCAGTTCGAGGATCTTCCCGCCGAGTCGGGCGGGATCGAGTTCCAGTCGGACGTCGTCCTCCTCCAGCCGCACGTTGGCGCGGCTCTTGAGGTCCTGGAAGGCGTCGAGGCGGGATTTGCTCTTTCCGGTGCGGGCCTGGGGAGTGGCGCGGACCCATTCGAGTTCGCGGCGCATGATGGAGCGGGCGCGGTCGCGCTGGGCATGCTCGTTGGCGGAACGCTCGGATTTCATCTCGAGGAAATCACTCCAGTTGCCCGGGTATTTGTGCAATCCGAATCCGTCCAGTTCGAAGATGGTGTCGCACACCACTTCCAGGAAGAACCGGTCGTGGGTGATCATCAGCAGGGTGGTCTTGGTCCGGGCGAGAAATCCTTCCAGCCATTCGATCATGCCGAGGTCGAGGTGGTTGGTGGGCTCGTCGAGCAAGAGGAGGTCCGGCTGTTCGATGAGGCATTTGGCGAGGGCGACCCGACGCTTCTCGCCGCCGCTCAACTCGTCGACGAACCGGTCCGTGTCGTGCAGGCCCAGTTTGCCGAGGATCTCCTTGGCCTGCGCCTCGTAGCTCCAGGCGTCGGCCCGGTCCATGGCATCGTAGGCCGCTTGAAGGGCTTCGGCATCGTCGCGCTTTGTGGCGTCCTCGTACTGGCGGATGGCGCGCATGGCGTCGTTGTCGGCCTCGAAGAGGTTGGCAAGGATGGTGCGGTCGAGGTCGAGGCCGTGGTCCTGGGCGAGGTGGGCCACCCGGGCTTGGCCGTTGAAGGTGACGGTGCCCCCGTCGGCGCCCTCGATGCCGAGGAGGACCTTCATCAGGGTGCTCTTGCCCGTGCCGTTCCGGGCCACGAGCGCGGCCTTCTGGCCCTGATCGAGGCCGAAGTGCAGGTCCTCGAAGATGAGCCGTTCGCCGAACCGCTTCGTCAACCCTTCTACAGAAAGCACGTTTCCGCCTGCCATGGCGCAAAAGTAGAGGCCGAGAGGCGCTAATTTGCCTGCATGAACGACTCCGCGGGCGAAGGGATCACGTGGCATTGCAAACGCTGGGAAGAACTGAACCGAGAGGAACTGTATGCCTTGCTCCAGCTGCGGGCTGAGGTCTTCGTGGTCGAGCAGGATTGTCCCTACCAGGACCTCGACGACAAGGACAGGAAGGGCCTGCACCTGTGGGCGGAGCGGACGGCCGCACCCGCCGCTCGGGGTGGTCGGGCCCTGGCCGTGACGCGGTTGTTGCCGGCGGGGGTGTCCTATGCGGATGAGGTCAGCATTGGCCGGGTGGTCACCGCCGGGGAGGTGCGCCGTTCTGGACTGGGCAAGGAGCTCATGGTCCGGAGCCTCGAGGCCCTGCACGACGCGTGGCCCGGAGAGCCCATCCGCCTGTCCGCCCAACAATACCTCGAACGCTTCTACGCCGGTTTCGGGTTTGAAACCGTGGGTGAATCCTATTTGGAGGACGGCATTCCTCACGTGGCAATGACGCGGCCGGCCGGCCGGCCCTGAGCCTATCTTCGCGGCCATGTCCGAACCGCCTTGTGCCTCGGTGGTCATTCCCTGTCTGAATGAGGTCCGCCACATCGGTCCCTGCCTCGACGCGCTGGACTCTCAGACGGGCCTTTCCGGTCCGTTGGAGGTGCTCGTGGTGGATGGGGGGAGTGATGATGGAACCCGGGAGCTCCTGGGTTCCTTGCACCCCGAACGCATCGACCTTCGGGTGATTGACAATCCACAACGGATTACCCCTGCGGCCATGAACCTCGGCATCGCTGCGGCCTTGTCCGAGGTCATCGTCATCCTCGGGGCCCATGCCGAGGTGGCCGCGGATTTCATCCGGCGGAACCTGGATGCGCTCAAAGCACATCCTGAGTCGGGCTGTGTGGGCGGGGTGGTCGAGCAGGTTCACGGAGACGAACGAAGCCGGTGGATCGGGCTGGCCATGTCCTCGCCCTTTGGCGTCGGAGATGCCCGCTTTCGCACGGGAGGTCTGGCCGGCCACGTGGACACGGTTGCCTTTGGGGCGTACCGCAAGTCTGTCTTCGGGGAAGTCGGGGGACTCGATGAGGCCCTGGTCCGGAACCAGGACGATGAATTGAACTACCGGCTCACGGAATCCGGTTGGCGCATCTGGTTCGATCCCCGCATCCGCTCGGTCTACCATGCGCGGTCCAGCTATGGCAAGCTGTTCCGTCAGTACCGCCAGTACGGCTACTGGAAGGTGTTCGTGAACCGAAAGCACCGAACGGTCACGACGTGGAGGCAGTTGGCGCCCGCGGCCTTCCTTCTTGTTCTCGTCGCCTTGTCCGTCGGGGCGCTCGTGGACCTTGGATTGCCCCAGGCGGACCGATGGACCAATCTGGCTGCTCCCGCCTTGGCCACGGTTCTCGGAACCTGGATGCTCGGGGCCATCGGGTCGGTCCTCCTGTCTGGTGTCCGCTGGCGTGATGCGCTCGGTGTGATGCGGTCCTTCCTCATCCTGCATGTGGCCTATGGATTGGGGTATTGGCAGGGGGTGCTGGATTTCCTGATTCTGCGCCGGTCGCCCTCGGCGGAATCCAAGCAATTGACCCGATGAGGGACACGGTCATGCAACGCGCGGAATCGTGGGTGTGGCGAATGGTGATGCCCGCCCTGCTCCTGGGTGGAGTGGTGGCGGGATGGGTGTTGCTCGTGGCGGTCCTGATCCGGCTCTGGAATTGGCGATCCGTTGCGCCCGATATCCGTTGGAGTTTGCCGGGTGGGGCGGGGCCTTGGCTGGCCTACTATGCCCTGCAGCTGATCGGCGGGCTGTGGAGTGCCAATGTCGAGGCGTGGGCCTTCAGCCTCGAGGTCAAGGCATCCTTGCTGTTTCTGCCCCTCGTGGCCGGCATTCCCGGTCGTTCCCTCGGGCGGGACTTTTGGTGGTCCGTGGGCTGGGGGTTGACGGTGTTCCTGTCCTGGCGGCTGGTGCATGCGGCTTGGCATCACGTGGTGCTGGGAGACCCCGGTTTCTGGACCTATGCGGGGTTTTCGGGGGATGTGCACCCCACGTATCTGAGTTTGCACGCGGCCGTGGCTTGGCTCGGATTGTCCAAACAGTGGGGGGGTGCGAAGGCCCTGTGGCCGCTGACCATCCTGATTGCCCTTTGCATTGGCCTGATGGGGTCGAAGGCCGGCATTCTGGCCGCCATGATTGTGGCGCTGGCCGAGCCGGTCCTGAAGTCCATCTGGAGGGGTCTGCGTGATTTGGTCCGGACCAAGGAGGTGTCGCTGGCGTTCTGTGCGGTTCTCGCGGCCAGCGCAGTGTGGAGTTCGGGGGACCGGTTCGGAGAGATGGCCACGGCGGCAGAGGCCATCCGGTCCAAGTCCGCTCCCGTGGCCAGCAGCAGTGCGGGCCGCGTGGCGGTCTGGCGTTCCTCACTTGACGTTCTGCTGACTCACCCTTTGGGCGTGGGCACCGGCGATGTGACGGATGAGCTGACCGCTGTTTACGAGCAAGGCGGCATCGACTATGCCCGAGATCGGAAACTGAACCCCCACAACCAGTGGCTTCAGGCCGGGGTCGCTTTCGGTTGGGCCGGAGTGCTCGCGTTTTCTCTGATTCTGTGGTCGTGGTTGGGCATGGCTTGGCGCCGCCGGTCCGTCATCGGGTTCCTCTGCGGGACCTTGTTTCTCTTGCATGCTGCTGTGGAATCCGTTCTGGAGGTCCAGCGGGGTGTGGTGTTCCTTCTTTGGCTGTGGATGGCCGTCGTGGAGGAGGGGCCGAGACAACCGGTGTGATGGAACTGAATCTGCCCTTGACGGCTCCCAGTGAGCCCTCAGTGTTTGACACGGCGGAAGACGCCGTGTTCAACTACTCTAATTTTCACGTTAAAAGTGAATTAGAGAATATTGAAGAAAGTGGTGGTTTAAGTGAAAAGATGGCGGCCTGGTACCGATTTGTCCGGGATTCAGTCCGCTATGACCCCTTCGCCATTGAGTTGGAGGCCGAGGCGCTCTCTGCTTCGCGCACGGTGGTGGCGCAGCACGGCCATTGCCTCCACAAGAGTGTGCTGTTCGTCTCGGGGTTGAGGGCGATGGGGGTGCCGGCGCGGCTTGGGTTGGCCCGGGTGCGCAACCACTTGGCCACGGAGCGGTTGGAGCGCTTGTTGAGAACGGATGTTCTCGTGCCGCATGGGTATGCGGCCTTCTGGAGCGGAGCGCGTTGGGTCAAGGTGACCCCCGTGTTCAACCGCAGTCTCTGTGAGCGGCTGGGGACGGACCCTTTGCCGTGGTCGCCGAACGAGGACAGTTTGTTTCAGCCCCTGGATTCAGGAGGGAAACGGTTCATGGAATACCTGGACGATTACGGTCTGCACACGACGGTGCCCTTGAATTTCCTCAAGGAGGCGTTGCAGCGTGAGTATCCGCACTGCTTCAATGAAGCAGGTCAATGGCGGCTTCCTGAGGCGTGATCAAGCGGACGCAGTGTCCTGTCCGGCGGACTTCTGGGCGACGCCACCCTTCGTCTTCTCATTCAGTGCGGCCTCGATGAAGGCCTTGAAGAGGGGGTGGGGCGTCACGACCGTGCTCTTGTATTCCGGGTGGAATTGGGCACCGACAAACCACGGGTGGCCTGGGATCTCGACGATTTCGACCAGGTTGGAGTCGGGGTGGGTTCCGGTGGGTCTCATGCCGTGTTCGATGAACCGATCGCGATAGGCATCGTTGAACTCGTAGCGGTGGCGGTGTCGCTCTTCCACCTTGTCCGTGCCATAGGCTGCCGAGGCCAGCGACCCTTCGGCCAAGTCACAGGGGTAGGCGCCGAGCCGCATCGTGCCGCCCATGTCGGCCAATCCCTTCTGTTCTTCCATCAGGTCGATGACGGGGTCGGGCGTATAGTCCTTGATTTCCGTGCTGTGCGCTTCTTCGAGGCCGATGACGTTCCGGGCAAATTCGATGACGGCGCACTGCATGCCCAGGCAGATGCCGAAGAAGGGGACGCCGTTCTCCCGAGCGTGACGGATGGCCTCAATCTTGCCGTCAATGCCACGCGATCCGAAACCGGGGGCAACCAGGATGCCGTCCATGTCCGACAGGATGTCGGAGGCATTGTCGGCGTGAATCTGTTCGCTGTGCATCCAGTGGAGTTTGACCTGCACTCCGGCGGCGGCTCCAGCGTGGGTAAAGGATTCCGCGATGCTCTTGTAGCTGTCCTTGAGCTCCACGTATTTGCCGACCAGAGCGATGTCCACGCGTTGCTCCGGGTTCTTGTGCTTCTGGAGGAAATTCATCCAGGGGCCGAGGTCCATCGGGCCAGACTCATCCACTCCCAATTTGTTGAGAACCACTTCATCAAGGCGCTCTTCCTGCATCAACAGTGGAACGTCATAGATGGTGTTGGCGTCAATGGATTGAATGACGGCTTCGACGTTCACATTGCAGAACCGAGCGAGTTTGTTCCGGATGGATTTCGAGAGCTCATGCTCGGTCCGGCAAACGAGCACATCGGGCTGGACACCGAATTCGAGCAACTGCTTTACGCTGTGCTGGGTGGGCTTCGTCTTGAGCTCTCCGGCGGCGGAGAGATAGGGAACCAGCGTCAAGTGCACCACGAGGGTGTCTTCCGGCTTTTCCCAACGCATCTGGCGCACCGCTTCGATGTAGGGCAGGGACTCGATGTCGCCAACGGTGCCTCCAATTTCCGTGATCACGAAGTCGTACCGGTCGCCTTCTCCGAGAATCTGGACGCACCGCTTGATCTCGTCGGTGATGTGGGGGATGACCTGAACTGTCTTGCCCAGGTATTCGCCGCGGCGTTCCTTGTCGATGACACTCTGGTAGATGCGGCCCGTGGTGATGTTGTTGGCCTGGGAAGTCCGGACGTCGAGAAAGCGCTCGTAGTGACCGAGGTCGAGGTCGGTCTCGGCCCCGTCATCCGTCACGAAGCATTCCCCATGCTCGTAGGGATTCAGGGTTCCCGGGTCAATGTTGATGTAGGGGTCGAGTTTCTGGATGGTCACCTTCATGCCACGGGCCTGCAGAAGCTTGGCCAAAGACGCGCTGATGATGCCCTTTCCGAGGCTGGAGGAAACTCCTCCCGTGACGAAGATGTACTTGGTGGCGTTCGCCTGTCCCGTAGTGCCGTGCATACGGGGTAGCAAGGTACGCCCTTTCCTCGGGTTGGAGGATAGGAAGTTTCCCTGCGCTGTCCACAGGTCTTGAACGGAAACTCAGAGGTCGTCGGTGAGCGACTGGACCACCTTGAATCCACCGAGGAATTCCTTGGCCACCACCCGCAGGAGGGAATAGGCGGGGATGGCCAGCATCATGCCCGTGATGCCTGCGAGGCTGCCGGCGATGGAGATGAGCAGGAAGATTTCGAGCGGGTGGGCCTTGACGCTGCCGGCGAAGATGACGGGCTGGGTGAACAGGTTGTCGACGACCTGCGCGAGCAGGAAGACGATCCCGGCTTTGCCGAGCAGGCTGCCCAGTTCCGGGGCCTGCAGGTGGGTGGTCAGGATGATGCCGAGGCCGAGGCCGGCTCCGACCAAGGGGCCTACGTAGGGGATGAGGTTGAGCAGTCCGGCCAGGAAGCCGATGAGGAAGGCGTTGGGCACGCCCAAGATGAGCAGTCCACTGGTGATGACGGTGGTGATGATGGCCACCTGGGCCGCAAGGCCGATGAAGTATCGGGTGAGGAGGGCGGTGGAATTGTCCAGGACGCTTTGCATCCGCTCCATGTGGCGGTCGGGGGTCAGGGCGTGCAGGATGCTGGGGAACAGGTGCCGGTCCTTCAGGAAGAAGAAGGTCATGAAGGCAATGCTGAACAGGGCCACCACCAGGTTGCCGGCCACGGAGAAGAGGCCGGACAAGGCGCCACCGAGTCCGTTCTCCCCTAGGGCGGCGGACAGGGCGCTGCCCAGGCTGGCCGTGTCAATCCAGGAGGTGGGGTCGACGCCCTGCGCCTCAAGGAGGGGCAGCCATTCGACCAGCAGCGCTTCGAGTTCTCTCGCCGTTCCCTGGAAATCCAGTCCGGCCAGGGCACCTGCTTCGGCGGAGATGAGCGGGGCGAACAGGCTCACGAGCAGGCCGAGTGAAGTGAAGAGGACCATGAGGGTGAGGATGGCCCCGATGGTGGATCCGATGGGGCGTCCGGCAATGCGGATGCGGTCGCAGAGCCCGACCAGCGGCCGGCCGATGAAGCTCAGTGCAATGGAGATGATGAGGTAGGCCGTCAGGTCCGAGAACCGGATGAGGCCACCGATGAGCAAGGCCACGCCGAGCAGGCCGGCCAGCCGGCGCACCGTCCAGAACCGGGCCTCCAAGGGGGTCATGGACATCAGGTCCCCGGAATCGGGGGCGGGGGAGGTGTCGGACATGCGGTGAAGTTAAACGCCGCGGCCGGTGCGGTGGTGCAGGACCCGGCCGCTGCCCGCGGCGATGTCCCGCCAGTCTGGAAGGTCGAGGGCGATGGAGACGATGTCGGCGGTGGTCATCCCGATGTAGTCGCCCGTCAGCTCCATCACGAGGTGGCTGATGCCGGGGTTGTGTCCGACGATCCAGAGCCGGGGATGTCCGGATTCCATGGCGATGAGGTCCATCCATTGGCCGGCGGTGGCCAAGTACCCGCTGGCGGTGTCGCGGCGCAAGGGGAGGTCGGTCTCGTCGACACCGAGGTCCCGCCAGGTGCTGAACAGGACATCGGCGGTCTGTTGGGTCCGCACGGCATCGCTGACCAGCATGGCATCTCCGGGCGCAGGGGGAAAGCAACGGGCCTGATCCGCGGCACTCAACAGTCCTCGGGATGCAAGGGCGCGTTCGTGGTCCCGCTGTCCGGACGCACCGGCTTCGGCCTTGCCGTGCCGCATGAGAAAAAGTTGACGGGTGCTCATCGAGAAATCAATCGAGGTTGAAAATAGAATCAACTGAGCTTGATTTAATTTTTAGACAAGACTAAAAATTGGATTGTGCTGGCCTAATTTCGCCCGATGCCCACGGTCTCCGTCGAGAATTACCTCAAGGCCATCCTCTACCTCCACGAAGAGGGGAAGGAGCAGGTGAGCACCACCGAATTGGCGGGGCGGGTGCAGGCGACTCCGGCCAGCACGTCGGCCATGCTGAGGAAGCTCGGGGAGCGCGGCTGGGTAGAGCACCGGCCGTATCGCGGGGTCAGATTGACGGAGGAGGGCCACCGCATCGCCATGGACATCCTGCGTCGACATCGCCTCTGGGAGTGCTTTTTGGTGGACCATCTGGGGTTCGATTGGGACGAGGTCCATGAGATCGCCGAAGAGCTCGAGCACGTGGACAGCCGGGACTTGACCAACCGCCTCGATGCCTTCCTCGGGTTTCCCAAGCTGGATCCGCACGGAGATGCCATTCCCGGGCCCAACGGCCGTTTCCGCTCGGTGGCTGCCCGGACCCTGCTGTCCGAGGCGCCGAAGGGGCTTGAATTGGTGGTGGTCGGCGTCGTGGATGGACGCGACTCCTTCCTGCGGCACCTCGGGGTCCTCGGCATCTCGCTCGGGACCCGGATGACCCTGCAGACCCGCCATGCCTTCGATGGCAGTGTCGAGGTGACCTATTCGGAAGGAGGAGAGGCCCAGATGCTGACGCCGTCCGTGACCACCCGGCTGTGGGTGGACCAGAGCAATCCCGAGCCGGTCATTGTCTTCCCTGAGCAGGACGACTTGGACATCATTGAAACCAACAATTGAAAAAGAAATGGACGCCGTCGAGCAATTTTTTGTGGGGCTGGGGCCCGTGACGTCAGCCGGCTTGGCCACCATCTTCACCTGGTTGATGACCGCGGCCGGAGCGTCTCTGGTCTTCTTCTTCAAAGATCTCCATCGCCGTCTCCTCGACGGCATGCTGGGCTTCACCGGTGGGGTGATGGTGGCGGCCAGCTGTTTCGGGCTGCTCATCCCGGCCATTGACATGACGGGGGGCGAAGGCATGGCCAGTGTGGCGCCCGCCGCCATTGGATTCATCGTGGGGGCCCTGTTCCTCTTCGCCCTCGACAAGCTGACGCCCCACCTCCACATCAACTTCGATGAGAAGGAGGCGGAAGGGCCCAAGACCGATTGGCACCGCACCACCTTGCTGGTCATGGCCATCACCCTGCACAACATCCCGGAGGGGCTCGCTGTTGGGGTGTTGTTCGGCGGGGCGGCAGCCGGTCTCGAAGGCGCCACCATCGGAGGCGCCATTGCCCTGGCATTGGGCATTGGCATCCAGAACTTCCCGGAGGGCATTGCCGTGAGCATGCCGCTGAGGCGTCAAGGCGTCTCCCGTGGCCGGTCCTTCTGGTTCGGTCAGCTCAGCGCCATCGTCGAGCCCGTGGCGGGTGTGATCGGGGCCGTGGCGGTCTTGACGATTGAGCCCATGTTGCCCTATGCGCTTGCCTTTGCGGCAGGGGCGATGATCTATGTCGTCGTGGAGGAGGTCATCCCCGAGACGCAGCGGGACAAGTACACGGATGTGGCCACCCTCGGTTTCATTCTCGGTTTCGTCCTGATGATGGTGCTCGACGTGGTGCTCGGCTGATCACGCGTTCGCCTGCAGGGCGGAATCAATGGTTCCGACCAGATCCATTCCGCCGAACCGTCCCGAGCTCATCAGCAAGAAGACGGTTCCGTCTTTGGCCTCCGCTTGCACCGCTTCGGGCAATGCGCTGTGGTCCTGCACCACATGGAGGTCCTCCCTCTGAAAGGCTTGCTTGACGGTGTCCCCATCGAGGGGAGGGAGCCGTTTGTGCTCGAGCACGGAAGGCGAATAGCACACCCAGGCTTCATCGGCGGCGTCCAAGGCACCTGCGTAGGTGGGCAGGAAGTCGGGGTTCAGGCTGGAGAACGTGTGCAGTTCGAGCACGGCGATCAACTTCCGATCCCGGAACTGGTCGCGAACCGATTGCGTGGTGGCCTGGACCTTGGAGGGGGCATGGGCGAAATCGCGGAACACCGTGCAGCGCCGGTCCGCCACGTCGAGGACCCGTTCGAGGCGGCCGGCTGCCCCAGTGAAGTCCTGGACGGCGTCGAGGAAGTCGGTTGGCCGAACGCCCCACGCTTCGGCCAGTTTCAGGGCTCCCGCGAGATTCAGCGCGTTGTGCGTCCCGACCAGTTTCAAGGGGGTCGTCCGGCCTTCGAGGTGGACCTCCAGGGTGCCGTCCCCCATGGTGAACTCCGGGGTGCGGTAGGGGACCCATCGGAGGTCGAGGCGCTCGGGCCGGACCGCGTCCACCGCGCGCCTGAGTTCGGCGTCCTCCTCGCACCAGACCACGGTCCCGTTGGGCTCGACCTTTCGCAGGTATTCGCAGAATTGCTCCCGGTAGAAGTTCGGATCGGGGAATACGTTGATGTGATCCCAAGCCACGCCGGTCAGGATGGTCAGGTGCGGACGATACCAATGGAATTTGGGGGTCCGGTCGATGGGGGAGCTCAGGTATTCGTCTCCCTCGAGCAACATGTCCGGAGCGTCCGTAATGCGCACCATCCGGTCGAATCCGGCGAGTTGGGCCCCCACCATGAAGTCCGGGGTGCGGCCCAGCCGGTGCATCACGTGCAGCAGCATGGCCGTGATGGAGGTCTTGCCGTGACTGCCCCCCACCACGACGCGCTGCTTGTCCCGGGCGGCCTGGAAGAGGTATTCCGGGTAACTGACCACGTCCAGCCCCAGCTCCTGGGCGCGGGCGAGTTCGGGATTGTCGGGATGGGCGTGCATCCCGAGGATGACCTTGTCGAGTCCGGCGTGAAGGCGGTCCGGATGCCACCCCATGGAGTTCGGCAGGAGTCCAGCGGCCTCGAGTCGGCTCCTGCTGGGGTCGTGAATGGCGTCATCGGACCCGGTGACAGTGTGTCCCTGATGGTGCAGGGCGAGGGCGAGGTTGTGCATGGCAGCGCCTCCGATGGCGATGAAGTGGACGTTCATGGAGTGGGGGTGAAGGTCAACCGGGCAGCGGCGACGGTACAGGGCATCGGACCGAGGAAGGCCGCGAGGAACACGCCGATGAAGGGGACGGCGATGAGCAGGGAGAACACGGTCCCGATGCCGACCAGGCTGAACCGGTCCCGCCAGCCCTGGCGGATCGATGTCCTCCAGTCCAGGCCCGATTGCTCGTGGACGGCGTCGAAAATGGCCGCGCCATAGAAGTAGGCCCCCACCAGCCAGCTGAGGGTGATCAGGATGGGAGACAGGAGAACGGCGAGGGGGGCAGCAAAGACGGTCAGCAACAGGCCCAACAGGCTCAAGGCGAGGGTCAGGGTCAATTCCGCCGCGAGGAGGCTGGCGGCGGTGCGGAGGCCCCGCAGGAGGTCACGGAGCAGCTGTGAGAGCGTGAACGGCAGGGAGGTCCCCGTCTCGACCTCCCGCACCCGACCGGCCAAGGCGCTCATGAAGGGGGCCATGAGGGTCAGCAGCAGGTATTTGGTCACTTTGACCTTGAGCCAGAGGACCAGCAGTGCCACGCCCCATTCCAGGGCCCAGTCCAACCGTGAGGCGCCCCAGAGGAGGGTGTCCGTCCACCAGGCATCGGGAGAAGCGGTCAGGGTGTCCAGATCCAGGCCCAGGGTGCGGAGGCCGCTGTCCAGGCCCTCTTGGATTGTATGGGTGAGCCATCCGGTCAGCCCAAGGCCGGCTATCGTGATGGCGAGGATGGCCGCCGGGCCGGCCAGATGAAATGCCCGCAGGCGGTGCTGAGACATGTACCCGAAGGCCCGCCACCATCCGCGGACAGCGGCAGTGAACTGAGAGAGGGGGGCAAGGGGTCGAGGGGAGGTCAGGGCCATGGTGCTGTGGCCCAAGTTCGGCGTTGGCCGATCAGGCCCGACCGAGGGTGGCGCCAACTTCCGACAGGTCGTCGAAGAAAGCCGGGTAGCTCTTCTCCACAGCTTCGATGCCCTCGATTTCGATGGGCGCTCCGGCCAGTCCCAGGACTGCGGCGGCCATGACCATCCGGTGGTCACCGCGGCCATCGAGCGTGGCGGATTGGACCGGTCCTGGATGGATGACCATGCTGTCTTCTTCGGGATTCAGTTCGACGCGAATGCCGGCCTTGCCAAATTCCGTGGCGATGGCTTCGCCCCGGTCGCTTTCCTTGTGCTGCAGGCGGTTCAGCCCGGTGAGGGTCGTCGGCCCTTTGCAGAAGGCCGCATAGGCCGCGAGCGGCGGGAACAGGTCGGGGCAGTGGGTGGCGTCGAATCGGAACCCCTTCCGGCGGCCGCGGTCCACCCGAATGCCGGTATCCGTGCGCATCAGCTTGGCTCCACTCAGGAGCAAGGCGCCGGTCACGGCCTGGTCCGCCTGCGTGGGGGTGTTGCCCAGACCGTCCACCTCGAGGAAGGGGTCGCCGGTCAATGCGGCGATGACCAGCTGGAAGGCGCCGGCGCTCCAATCTCCGGCTACCGTCTGGTCAAATGGCAGATAGGCTTGGCCTCCCGGCACATGGAACCGGGCGTGGTCCTCGTGGCGAAGGTGGATGCCCGCGCTCTGCATGACGTCCATGGTCATGTCCACGTAGGGGCGGCTCATCAGGTCCTTGACGTGAATGAGGCTGTCGCCAGTGGCGGCAGGCAGGGCCATCAGGAGTCCGGTCAGGAATTGGCTGGAGAGTCCGCCGTCCAGATGGAATTCGCCTCCGCGCAGCGGTCCCTGCAGGGTCACAGGGGCATGACCGTCCTCCAGTTGGACGTCTACCCCCGCTGGAGTCAAGGCGTCCGCCACCATGTGCATCGGTCGCTCCCGGAGCGTTCCGTCGGCGACGAGGGTCAGGGGGCCATCGTGGAGTGCAGCAATGGAGGAGAACATGCGGATGCCCAGTCCGCTCTCCCCGATTTCGAGGGTGTCGGTCCTCGGGCGGAGGCCGCCTTCGAGACGGATGGCGTTGGACCCCACCTCGACTTCGGCACCGAGGCCGGCAGCCACGGAGAGCGCTGCCCAGCAGTCAGCCGCGTCCGAAGGATTGCGGATCCAGCTTTCGCCTTCGGCCAACAAGGCCGCAGCGACGAGCCGCTGCATGTGGCTCTTGGAGGGCGGCGCGGTCAGCCGGCCGGAGAGGGCAGAGGGGTGGACGACGAGGTTCATGCTTTGTCGACGACGTAGAGGGTGGCGATGCCTCCGGTCAACGGGTGAAGCTGGCAGGAGGAGAAGCCGCAATCGAGCAGGATGCGCCTCAGATCCTCGCCTTCGGGGAACACCTTGACGGATTCCGGCAGGTAGGTGTAGGCCGAGGCGTCTTTGGAAAACCACTTGCCCACCGTCGGCATGATGTGCCGGAAGTACAGCCAAAAGAGCTGTTTCATCGGGAACATGCGCGGTTTGGAGAATTCGAGGATGTACCCCTTGCCGCCGGAGCGGAGCGTGCGTTGCATTTCCTTCAATCCCGCTGTGAGGTTCTCAAAGTTGCGTACCCCGAAGGCCACAGTGAAGGCGTCGAATCGGCCGTCCTGGAAGGGGAGGGATTCCCCGTCGGCCTGCACGAGCTCGACCCGGCCGTCCTGTTTGGCCCGGGTCACCTTGGTCCGCCCGATGTCGAGCATGCCGGCGGAGATGTCAACTCCGATGACCTTCAGTTCCGGGGCCTTGCGTGCCGCCTCGATGGCGAAGTCCGCCGTGCCGGTGGCCACGTCCAAGACCTCTTCAGGCCCTTCTGAAAGGAGCATGCGGACCGCCTTGCGCCGCCACAGCTTGTCGATGCCGAGGGAAAAGAAATGGTTCAGGAAATCATAGCGGTGCGCGATGTTGTCAAACATCTGCGCCACCTGCGCCTTCTTGGCGTCTCCACTGCCGTACGGGGTGATCGGGGTGCCCATGGGGTGCAAGGTCGGCATCAGCCGACCATCGTGTGCCCTTCGGGGTATTTGTAGTTCCGGCTGACGACTGAACGGGCAAACGCGAAGGCCACGGTCAGGGTTCCGACCCGGCCGATGATCATGCTGGCGATCAGGATGCCGCGTCCAATCGGGCTGATGTCCGCGGTGATGCCCGTGCTCAAGCCCACCGTTCCCAGCGCACTCACCTGTTCGAAGAAGAGGTTGAGGAAGCCCCGGTCCTCGGCCAGCAGGTGGGGCTCGGTGACGGTCAGGGCGAACGTGCCCACGAGGTTGAACAGGAGGAAGAACATCAAGATGCCCCAGGCTCGGCTGCGCAGGGTCTTGCCGATGGTCCGCTTGAAGAGGTGGGGGTGCTGCAGGCCGCGGATCGTGCCGATGAGGTCGGCGAAGACCACGGCAAACGTGCTCGTCTTGATGCCGCCTCCGGTGGAGGAGCTGGAGGCCCCGATGAACATCAGAATGATGAGCAGGAACAGCATCGGGGTGCCGATGCCGCCGATGTCGACCGTATTGAATCCGCTGGTCCGGGTGGCGCTTTGGAAGAAGGCGGTGGTGATGCGCCCGGTCCACCCCATGCCGTCGAGGGTGCCGCCCGCCCCGGATTCCAGCATCAGGTAAGCCACGGCTCCGAAGGCCACGAGCCCGAGGCTGTAGTAGAGGGCGATCTTGGTCGGGAAGCCGATTTGGCGCCACGGGTTTTTCATGCGGTCCCGCAGGGCCTCCCTGGAGAAGAGGTCGAAGATGGCGACCATGCCCAGTGCTCCGAAGAAGACGATGAGTGTGACAGCCCAATGGACCAGCCAGGCACCGGAGACGCGCGGGTCCGCCAGTCCTCCTGTGAAGAGGGAGATGCCCGCATTGTTGAAGGCGCTGATGGAGAGAAAGGCGCTGTTGAACAGCCGGTCACCCGTGGTGTCGAACAGGCCGCCCGGCCAGAGCAGGAACAAGGCGATGGCCCCGAGGACTTCGATGCCGATGCTCCAGAGGATGACCCGACCCAGGGTGCCCCGGCTGCCGAGGATGCTGCCCCGGTTGACGAAGTCCTCGATCACGTCGTGTTGCCGGACGCCCACACCAAACCGGGCGAGCAGGGCCAGCAGGGAGCCGAAGGCGATGATGTTCAGTCCGCCCAGCTTGATCAGGACCATCAGGACCACATGGCCCTTGTGCGTGAAGAAGGTCTCGGCATCCTCGATCATCAGTCCGGTCACGCAGGTGGCGCTGGTGGAGGTGAAGAGGGCGTCGAAAAAGGGCATGCCTCCCGGGGTCACTGTCATCTCCGGGAGCATGAGCAGGCCGGTTCCCGCCAGGATGAGGAAAAGGAAGCTGCTGATGAAGAGGGTGGCCGGGTGGAACCGGAACCGAGGAAGGGTGCGCGCCCGTTCCGAGAGTTCCATGACGACGACGACGAGGAAGTAGGCTTGGACCAGCCAGACGGTCCAGTCCTCCACGGATTCGATCCCCAGCGGGTCCAAGGCCCGTCCGAGAAAGACCTTGCCGGTGAGGACGTCGCTGACGCCTTCGATCAGGAGAAGTCCCATGAGGCAGGCCTCGAAGGCACTGCGTCGCAGGAATTCGATGGGGTGGAAGTCGAAGAACCAGCGAACGAGGAAGTGCACGACATAGAACCCGAAGCTCACCTTGATCACCCCGATGAGGCGCTGAGCGGTGTCGGATTCCAGCGGATATCCGTAATAGGCCACGAGACAGCCAAACGCCGACAGGGAGACGAGGACATTGACCGCCTTCAGGGTGGAGAGGACCCGGTCCCGGTGGGGGTGCAGGAAGACGTTGATGCGTTCTCGAAACTCCGAAAGCGTCATGCGTGGAGGGGCAGGTGTTCGATTTCCCTCACGAGATCGGCGGGGTGGATGGGCACCACACCGGGCTTTTCACAAACCAGCCCACCGGCGAGGTTGGCGGCGGCGGCGAGATCGGAGGGGGACACGCCTTGGGCGAGCAACACCGTGGCCACGGCGATGACCGTGTCTCCGGCGCCCGACACGTCGAGAATTTCTCGGGGATGGGCCGGGTGATGGTCGTCCTGGCCCCGATGCCGGATGCGCACGCCGTCTTCGCTGAGCGTCAAGAGAATGGCGTCAGGGCGGAGCTGGTTTTCCAGTTGGTTCAGTCCCTCGGCAATGCCTTGCGCGCGGGCCTTCCTGTCCCCTGTTTCCCATTGGAGGCCGAGGCCCTCCTTGAGTTCCTTGAGGTTCGGTTTGAACAAGGCGACTCCGCGGTAGAGGTCGAAGTGGCGGAATTTCGGGTCCACGGTGACGGGGATGTTCCGCTCCCGGGCTTCGGCCAGCACGCCGTCGATGACCGTGGGGGAAAGGGCCCCCTTGTCGTAGTCCTCGATGAGGATGGCGTGAATCGTCTCGGCGTCGAGGCATTGCCGGATGCCCTCGAGCATGCGGGCAGATTCGGTTGCCCCGAGGTCGGCATCCACCTCTTCGTCGACGCGCATCAGGTGTTGTCCTCCGCTCATGATGCGGGTCTTGACGGTGGTGGGGCGGGTGTCCGAAGTCAGGATGCCTCGGGTGTTCATGCCTTCCATGCCCAGTTGGGCGATGAGGTGTCGTCCGTGGTCGTCCTCTCCGACGAGTCCGGCGAGGCTGACGTCGCATCCCAGCGCACGCAGATTCAAGGCGACGTTGGCCGCGCCTCCCGGTCGGCGGTCCCGCTCGCTGGCATTGAGCACGGGAACGGGCGCTTCCGGACTGATGCGGTCGACCGTGCCCAGCAGGTATTGGTCCACCATCAGGTCGCCCAGCACCAGGATGCGCAGGGTCGAGGCGCCGGCGAGGCCGTCGAGGACCGACTGGCGTGAGGCGGCCGTCCAGATGGTGTTGGTCTCGTTCATGCGCTCAGTTCTCCCACGGCCCGCTCGATGCGGCGCAGGGCTTCGGCCAGCTGTTCATCGGAGGCGGCATAGCTGAGCCGGATGCAGTTCGGGGAACCGAAAGCATCGCCTCCGACGGTGGCCACGTCGGCTGCCTCAAGGAGGTACATCGCCAGGTCGTGTCCGCTGGAGAGGGCACCGCCGGCGTGCTTCCGGCCGAAGAGGGCGGATACGTCCGGGAAGATGTAGAAGGCGCCTTGGGGGACGTTGACCTCGAACCCGTCGATGGCGCGCAGGCCTTCGATCATGAAGTCCCGGCGTTTGAGGAAGGCCGCTTTCATTTCGGCAGCCAGGGCCCCGCCTCCCTTCATGGCGTGCTCAGTGGCTTTCTGGGAAATGCCGCTGGCTCCGCTGGTGAACTGACCCTGCAACTTGGTGCAGGCCGCGGCAATCCACTGGGGTGCCGCGATGTAGCCGATGCGCCAACCGGTCATGGCAAATCCTTTCGAGACGCCATTGACGGTGACGGTCCGCTCCATCATGCCGGGCTGGGCCGCGAGGCTGGCGTGGGCTTCGGTGAAGTTGATGTACTCGTAGATCTCGTCGCTGATGGCGATGGCGCGCGGGTGTTCCCTCAGCACAGCAGCGAGCGCGGCCATCTCCTCCTCGGTGTAGACGCTGCCCGACGGGTTGTTGGGGGAATTGACCATGACGATGCGCGTGCGGTCCGTCAGGGCGTCGCGGAGTTGGTCCGCGGTCATCTTGAAATCCTGTTCGATGCCCGTTTGCACAGTGACCACCTTGCCACCGGCGAGGTTGGTCATGTCGGCGTAGCTGACCCAATAGGGGGCGGGGAGGATGACCTCGTCACCGGCGTCCACCAGGCTCAGCACCACGTTCATCAAGCTGTGCTTGGCTCCGGTGGAGATCACAATCTGGTCCGCCGCGTAGTCCAGGCCGTTGTCTCGCTTGAGCTTGTCACAGATGGCTTGCCGAACCTCAGGGTAGCCGGGCACGGGCGGGTAGTGCGTGAAGTTGTCCTCGATGGCCTGGATGCCGGCGGCCTTGACCGGCTCCGGGGTATCGAAGTCGGGTTCGCCGAGGGACAGGCTGATGATGTCCCGGCCAGCGGCTTTGAGCTCGCGGGCCTTGCGGCTCATGGCAATCGTGGCCGATTCGCTCAGCCGGCCGAGCAGTTGGGACGTGCGGGTTTCCATGGGAGACAGGATTCTGGTGCAAAATTACACCCGAGCCCCCCGGTTTCCTGCAATCCGGACGGCCAAGCTTGCACCGGCCCATGTGAGGAGCCCATTCACCGGAAGAAGGGCAAAGCCGAAGCTGAACCCGGAGGCGGCCGTCCCCTGTTCCAGTGCCCAGCCGCAAATCGGGGCGAGGATGGCCACGACGGGGATGAGGCGGTCCATTCCCGGGCCAAGAGGCTCGCGTCGAAGCAAGGCGAAGGCAAACAGGCCCAGCAGGGGGCCATAGGTATAGCTGGCCACCTTGAACAGGGCGGCAATCACCGACGTGTCGTTGACGGCGTGGAAGGCGAGGATGAGCAGCCCGACCACCGCGGAAACCCCGAAGTGCACGCGCTGTCGCCGCCGGTTTTCCTCCGGTCGGGTGTCTCCGGTGGACATCCCGAGGAAGTCCACACAGACGGAGGTGGTCAGTGCTGTCAGCGCCGAATCCGCACTGGACAGGGCGGCGGCGACCAGGCCAAGGAGGAACAGGATGGGCAGCAGGGTGCCCATGGTGCCGTCCAGGGCCACGGTCGCGAAGAGGAGGTCCGCCCGTTCGACGGAAATCCCGGCGGCTTCCGTATGGAGCAGGAGCAGGGCGCCCAACCCAAGGAAGAGCAGATTGACCACGACCAACACGACGGAGAAGCTCGCCATGTTCAACTGGGCATCCCGGAGGGAGCGGCAGCTCAGGTTCTTCTGCATCATGTCCTGGTCGAGACCGGTCATGCACAAGGCGATGAAGGCCCCGGCGATGAACTGCTTCACCCCATGGTTCGGGGCGCCCCAGTCATCGAGGAACCACCAGCGGGCGTGTCCGGAGTCGGCCACGGCCCCCGGGATGTCCATCAGCGACAAGCCCAGCTCCTGCCCGAGGAGGGCGACGGCCGTGCCCGCCGCGAGGAGCATGCACGCAGTCTGCAGGGTGTCGGTCCAGACCACCGTGGAGATGCCGCCTTTGCGGGTGTAAGCCCAGATGAGGGCGAGGATGCCCGCAATGAGCAGCGAGAACCGAATCCAGCCCCACACCCCCGTTGCGGGGGGCAGGACGGTTTCCTGGACCACCAAGGCGACGAGGTAGAGTCGGAAGGCGGCGCCGATGCTGCGGGAGAGCAGGAAAAAGGCCGAGCCGGTGGTATGGGCCCGCGGACCAATGCGGTCGCCGAGGAAGCGATAGATGCTCGTCAGCTCGAGTCGATAGTAGAGTGGCAGGAGGACGCCGAGGATGACCCCATAGCCGACGAGGTAGCCCAGCACCATTTGCATGTAGCCGAATTGCTGGTCTCCCACCCAGCCGGGGACGGAGAGGAAGGTCACGCCGCTCAGGCTGGTTCCGATCATGCCGAAGGCCACGGCCCACCACGGACTGCGTTTGCCTCCGAGGGTGAAGTCCTCCATGTTCTGTCGGCGGCCAGGGCGATTGCCCATCCAGAGCAGCAGTCCCAGGTAGGCGATGACGGCCAAGCCGGCCAGCAGGGGAGCTTCCATGCCGGCAAACTACACCGCGTAACTTCGTTTCGTGGAATTGCCCTCGAGACTCATTGACCGCGCCGTGGACCAGATTGCGGGGCTGCCGGGAGTGGGGCGCCGGACGGCGCTTCGTCTCGCGCTGCACCTGCTTGCCCGGAATGAGGAGGATGTCCGCCGGTTCACCGAGTCCATCCAGGACATGAAGGAGGGGGTCAAGGCTTGCACGGTCTGTGGCAATCTCGGGGAGGAGGAGGTATGTGGCATCTGCCGGGATGCCCGCCGGGAAGACGGCCGGATCGCCGTGGTCGAAGACCTTCGGGACTTGCTTGCCATCGAGGCCACAGGACATTTCCGGGGGCGCTACCATGTCCTGGGCGGTGTGATCAGCCCAATGGATGGCGTCGGGCCTGCTGATCTGCGGGTCGAATCCCTCGTCTCCCGGGCGTCGTCGAAAGCCTGTCAGGAGATCATTTTTGCCCTGCCGACCACGATGGAGGGGGACACCACGGCGTTCTACCTCGACAAGCGGCTTCGGGAATGTGGTGTGGAGATCACGACCCTGGCCCGCGGCGTGGCCGTGGGCGATGAGCTCCAGTATGCGGATGAGCTGACCTTGATTCGGTCCCTGCAGCAGCGCCTTCCATACTCTGCCACCACCGGGGACGTTTCCCCTGCACCATGACCCTCTCCGTCATCGTCGTCAGCTACAACGTCAAGGGATACCTCTCCTTGTGTCTCGACTCAGCCCTTGCCGCCATGGACAGGCTGGGTGAGGGGCAGACTGAACTCCTTGTTTTTGACAACGCAAGTTCTGATGGGTCAGCGGATTGGGTGTCTCAGAATTACACTTCAGTCCAGGTCATCCGGTCTGAGGAGAACCTCGGATTCAGTGCAGGCAACAACGCGGCCATCCGGCAATCGAGTGGGCGCTGGGTGTTGCTGTTGAACCCGGACACGGTCGTCCCGGAAGACACCTTCGAGCGGGTGTTGGCCCATGCGGAAGACCATCCGGACGTGGGGGCCATCGGTGTGCCCATGTTTGACGGGTCCGGCCAATGGTTGCCGGAAAGCAAGCGGGGGTTGCCGACGCCGTGGGCTTCCTTCTGCCGGCTCAGCGGTCTTTGGCGTCTGGCGCCACGCAGCAGGGCGCTGAATCGCTACTACTGTGGTCACATTGCCCAGGAGGAGACGGCCGAGGTCGAGGTGCTCAGCGGTGCCTTCATGTGGTTGCGCCGTGCGGCCTTGGATCGGGCAGGTCTGCTCGATGAGGATTTCTTCATGTACGGGGAGGACATTGACCTGAGTGTCAGAATTCAACGTGCCGGTTGGGTCAACCACTACTGCAGTGAAGCGCCCATTGTGCACTTCAAGGGGGAAAGCACCAAGAAAGGGAGCCTGGAATACGTCCGGGTCTTCCATGATGCCATGCGCATCTTTTCGGTCAAGCACTTTGCTGGTGGCCAGGCTTTTGCCATGCGTTCGATGATTGAACTTGGCATCCGGGCGAGGTCGGTGTCGGCTTTTCTCCAAGGGAGGGTCCGGCGCCATGCCCTCCCGCTGATGGAGGTGGGGCTCTCCTGTGCAATGGCCTTCGTTTTGGTGCGGCTTCACGAGTGGTCGAGTGGGATCGGCCATCCCTGGTGGCCGACGCTGGTTCTGATGGCCATTGCAGGCGTGTCTTCGGGGCTCGGGGGGGCGTGGTTCGGCTCCATGGACCGTCCCTTCGTGCGGGTGCGGACCCTTCTCGCCGGATTGGCATCGGGTCTCGCGGCTTTGGCCCTGTATGCGGCCATGCCGGAAGGGCTGCGGGTCAGCCGCGCGGCTGTTGGAATGCTGGTCCTCAGCCTTTTCCTCCTTCCCTTGTTTCTGCGCATGATCCTGGTGGCCTTGTTGCCTGGGCGATTCAGGTGGCGTCCGGCCCGGGCTGCCGTGGCGTTGATGGCGTCTGAATCGCGCTTGGAATCGATTCAAAAATGGGTTGAGTCTTCGTATGGCAGTTCGCTCAATGTCAATGTTTTGAATCTTCCAGTTGGAAGCGATGGTTTGGACGTGTCAGGGCGTCACGAATTGGTGTTGTGTGATGGGACGTTGGGAGGTTCGGCGATCCTGGCGGCCATCCGAGCTGGTCGCAAGGGCGGTGTGGATGTTCGGGTGATCCCGGAGTCGCTCTGGCTTGCCTTGGGAGGGGCGCGGCGGGATTCCAGTCCTGGAGAGCTCTTGCCGTGGGGAGCCGACGGTCTGGGTCGGGTCGAGAGAAGGCGGGCAAAACGTCGGGTGGATGTGATCTGGTCCGCTTGGATTCTGCTGGTCGGTGGGGGACGCGGCCGGCACCGTGAGACCCTGTCCCGGCGCAACGCCGTGGCCGTCTTGAGCGGCAAGAAGACCTGGCTCGGGTTCCACGGCGGGTGGACCGGGGAAGAGCGATTGCCGGCCCTGTTGCCCGGAGTCTTCAAGGTGGGTTCGGGTGATGCTGTGGATGCGGTGGGAGAAGCCAAACGACTGGACCTCAGGTATGCTTTTGATTTCGGTTGGGTGAGGGACCTCGAATTGTTGATGACGTTGAGGATGGATTGACAGGCGGTGCCCTGTTTCGGGGTGTTCGCGCCGTAAATTCGCTGACCTAAAAACACCCTCCGGGCAATACATCCATGGAGATCCTGCTACCGAAAATGGGCGAGAGCGTG
>WTID01000157.1 GCA_011522855.1 Flavobacteriales bacterium | reverse complement strand
CTGCACATCCTCGACATCAGCACCCCGACGGCGCCAACGCTCATCGGAAGCTTTGCCGAGGACGGGTACACTCACGACGCCCAAATCGTGGTCTACAACGGACCGGACGCCCAACACGTGGGCAAGGAGATGGCCTTCGCGTTCAACGAGAACAGCGTCGCCGTGATTGATGTCACCAACGCCGGTGACCCCGTCATGCTCAGCAACACGGGCTATTCCGGCTCCGCCTACACCCACCAAGGCTGGCTGACTGAGGACCAACGCTACCTGCTCGTCAACGACGAGAACGACGAGGGCAGCGTGAACACCCGGACCTACATCTTCGACTGCCTCGACCTGGACGCACCGGTGCTCATCGGAACGCACGTCGGCTCCACACCGGCCATCGACCACAACCTTTACAACCACGAGGGATACTGCTACCAAGCAAACTACCGGGCCGGATTGCGCATCCTCGACCTGGTGGATGTGGCCTCCGGCAGTCTCACTGAGGTCGCCCATTTTGACGTCTATCCGTCCTCCAACTCCGCCCAATTCAACGGCGCTTGGAGTGTCTACCCCTTCTTCGCCTCCGGCAACCTCATCGTCAGCCACATCGAGGAAGGCCTCTTCATCCTGCGGGCCAATCTGCAGACCGGACCGCCCACCCCGCCGTCCGACCTCAACAACGAGCCGTTGCGCACCTGGCTGAAGCAGAACTGGTACGACGGACTCCACACGGACCTCGGCTACAACGCCGCCCGCGAGCAGATGTATGGCTCCGTCGACGAAGTGGGCGGACAGATTGAATGCGTCTACACCGGGTTCCAGCAGGCCTCCGGCTTCGTCACCTTCCCCGATCCCATCAACGCGGAACACCTGGTGCCCCAGAGCTTTTATGGCTCCATCAGCCCCATGCGATCGGACATCTGGAGCTTGCGCCCTTCCCACGGCAGCCCCAACTCCGCCCGGTCCAACAGCCCGTACGGGGAGGTGGACGATGCCGCCGCTCAATGGTACGGTGTGGACAGCCAAGGGAACTATATCTCCACCGGCACCATCCCGGCCAACCCGGACGACTTCAGCGAGCGCTCAAACGGCGTGTGGGAGCCCCGCGAATCCCAGAAGGGCGACATCGCCCGGGCGGTGTACTACTTCTACACCATGTACCCCACGCAGGCCGGTGACCTCTCCGGCGTCTGCGACCCGCAGACCCTCTACGACTGGCACCTCGCCGATCCGGTGAGTGCCTTCGAAGTGCAGCGGAATGACCGGATCGAGGTGGCCCAGGGCAACCGCAACCCCTACGTGGACGACCCCAGCCTCGTCTTCCGGGCCTGGTATTTCACAGAGGCCATCAACGGCTGCACGGATGCGGCCGCCTGCAATTATGACCCCGCTGCCACGTCTGATGATGGCAGCTGCGTGCTCCTCGGTGCCGCCTGTGACGACGGAGATGCCCTCACCCTCGGCGACGTCTATACCGACTGCGCCGCCCCCAACTTCGGTTGCCAGGGCAGTGGGCCCACCACCATCTGGGAGGAGACCTTCGGAGGCTATCCGTCATTGAGCTACGGGTACAACGGCAACACCAACACCGCCGCCGCCGAAACCGAATGGAGCATCACCTTCGGAGGTGCGACGGATTACTTCTACACCGCGCTTCTGAATGGAGACACGGCCTTTGCTGGCAAGGACCTCGACTTCGACTGCACCTGGATTTCACGGGAAATCGACGCCTCAGCCTTCACCGATTTGCAGGCCTCCGTCAACCTCGCCGAGGCCGGCAATTGGGAAAACACCGACTTCATCCGCTTCGAAGCCGTCGTGGATGGCGCCGCACTGGAGCTGTTCAGCGTGATCAATGACTTCACGAGCCTGTCCGTCGGACCGGTCTCCATGCCCGATGGAGATGTCGTCCAGCTGCGGATCGTGACCCGGACCAATGCCAATGGGGAACGCCCCTATTTCGACGACGTGCGGTTGATTGGCGTGCCAAACTGTGCCGACACCGATGCGGACGGACTGTGCGATGACCTCGACGGCTGCACGGATCTCACCGCCTGCAACTTCGCGGATCCCTCTGCCTCAGAATGTCTGACGCTCGATGCCTGTGGTGTCTGCGGCGGACCGGGCGCCGTCTTCGAATGCGGCTGTGCGGACATCCCGGCTGGGGATTGCGACTGCAATGGCAATCAGCTCGATGCCATCGGCGTCTGCGGCGGGGACTGCCCGGCCGACTCCGATGGAGATGGCATCTGCGACACGGACGACGAATGTCTCGGCGAACTCGACGCCTGCGGGGTCTGCAATGGTCCCGGCGCCATCTACGACTGTGGCTGCACGGAAATTCCCACCGGAGACTGCGACTGTGATGGCAATCAGCTCGACGCCCTTGGCGTGTGTGGTGGATCGTGCACAGCCGACGCGGATGCGGACGGGATCTGCGACGATGTGGACCCCTGTGTGGGCCAACTTGACGCTTGCGGCGTGTGCAATGGTCCCGGTGCCATCTACGAATGTGGCTGTGCGGACATTCCGACGGGTGACTGCGACTGCGACGGCAATCAGCTCGACGCGCTCGGCGTCTGCGGCGGAGACTGCCCCGGCGATGCGGACGGTGACGGCATCTGCGATACCGACGAGATTGCCGGCTGCACCGACCCGAACGCCTCCAACTACGACGACACCGCCACCGATGACGATGGGACATGCACCTATCTCGAGGGCAGCTTTACAGGACTGACCGCCGAACTGGTCAATGAAGGTGGAGCCGGAGCCGGGCTGAACACGTGGCGCGTCTACGCGACGTTCAGCAACCCGGGCGTGGATGTGCTCTCCGTGTACGGAACGGACACCAACCCGATCGACATCAGCAGCTCCACCGGATGGTACCAGGATCCGCTGGGATCCAGTGTGGGCGATGGAATCAACCCGCTCCTCTTCACAGACTTCCCCACCCTGGAATTTGACAGCTGGATCACCATCGGAGCCCAATCCAGCAATGATGGAGACGTCACCGTCGTTGGACTGGACCTCAACAGCTTTGAGGCCGGCGGGGACCTGACCTCGGACGAAACGGCCGGCGGAAGCTGGATCGCGATTCCGGGCGAAGTGGTCGGCACTTCACCGGATGCGCAGGGCCGCGTCCTCATTGCCCAACTGACCACGGATGGCACGGTGGTGTTTGACTGCAACATCCAATACCGCGAGCCCGACGGCAGCACGCCGGTGGCCACCGAGCTGAGTCTGGTGTTCCAGAACGGATGTCCCGAGGACATCAACGGAAGCGGCATGGTCGATGTCGAGGACATCCTCGCCGTGTTGACCCACTTCGGCTGCACGGGCACCTGCATCGGTGACCTCGATGGAGATGGCGACGTGGACATCGCCGATGGCCTTCAGGTCCTCGGTGCCTTCACCAACCTCTGCAACTGATCACATCGACGGGCCGAGGAAGACGGCGTTGTCGAAGAAGCGGTGGCCGGACTTCCAGAAGGCCCGGAAGAGGGGGTTGTCGACGAGATAGACGACGCTGCCCCGACCCATGGAATGGACGCCTGCAACGAGCGATCCCGTTTGGGCGGGAATGGACATCTCCCCGGCATGGCCGCTGAACGGCCGCCCTTGGTCGTCGGGAGGCAGAACGGCCACATTGCCGTCCTCCAGGGCCGCATACCGGCGGCCTGACGTGCGGAGGGTCATGTATTCGGTGCCATATCCATCCGCCAGCGGGTGGCTGTCGTCCACCGCCGCCCGGAAGATGGCCCCCGGCAAATCGTAGCGGAGCCGGTCCCGGCCTCGGTCCGTGAACGGCAACGGATCCAGCCCCTGGGCAGACCGGTCGTGGGCGTTGCGCTCATCGGCCGCCTCCTGGACCGCCGCCTCGGCGGCCTCGATCTCGGCCCGCTCTCCTTCGGCGTAGCGCTCGAGCCCCCAGCCATCCTGACCGGCGAAGGCACTGCACGCGCCCCCGACCGCCACGAGTTGACCGCCACTGCGGACCCAATCCGCCATGGCGTTCCGCTCGTCCTCGCCCATGCGGTACCAGCCGCTGGGGAGGATCACCACGTCCAGATTGTCGAGGTCGAGTTCGTCGATGGCGCCCACCCGGCTGAGCGGATAGTCCAGCTTGGTCTCGAAGTGATGCCAGATTTCTCCGGCGCTCAAGGAGCTCACGCCCGGGCCCACAATGGTGGCGACCCGCGGCGCCTGGATGGCGTCGTAATGGCTGCTGCCGAAGTCGTACCCGCTCGTCACCCGGCCGGAGGTCACGGCCATCGCCCTCGTTCCGGCCGCCTGCGAGGCCCGAGCGAGGGCCCCGGCCATGTCGGTCACCCCTTCGTTGTTGCGGCGGGTGATCACGAAATCGCCGGCGGCAAAGACCTGTCCATCGACCGAAAATCCGGTGTCGGCCCGGCGCACGGTCACCCCATCCTTGAGCAGGGAGGCCAGGCCGCGGATGGCATCCGCCCCGTTGCCCGGCAACACCCAGGCGTACGCTTGGCCGGGCCCGGTCGCCCCTTGCGCTCGAGCCGGCTGGACCCATTCCCCGGTGACGGAGAGGGGACTCGTGAGGGCGAGGGCGTCCAGGCCGAGGGCATGGGGCAGCGCCCAGGCCGTGATGTCATACGTCATGCTGTCCGACAGCACGGGGTCTGGGTCCATCAAGACTTGCAGGATGCCCCCATGGGGCTGGCGGGCATCCACCAGCAAATCGCCCTCGCGGACGGAGCGCTTGCCGGTGCGTCCGGTGGCGTAATCATAGGCGCGGATACCGGAGGCCGCGGGGGCCGTCCCGTAATCGATGCCATTGGCGTCGAGGACCCGCCGCAACTCGGCCATCTTGGCCGCATCCTGTCCCGCCGGGAACACGTAGCCGCGGTACGCTCCGAAGGGAGACTCGATGTTGCGCCGGTGGTAGGCGGCGAATTCCTCCACCATTTCGCCGGCACGGCGGACGCTTTCCTCCACGGTGCTCAGGCCGGATTCGTGGTGGTTCTGGATGCGATAGGCCAGGGTGAGCGTGTCCCCGAGGCTGGTCATGGCCGCGCGGCCGGCGCGGCCGCTGCCCCCCTGCTCGTAGGTCATACCGATGGCCCCATTGTAGAGCGGCCAGGTATCACCGTAGGCGGGGTAGAACAGGTCAAAGACCTCGCGGGTGAAATACAGCGCCCCCCGGGCGTCGAACCACCGGGCGTTGTTGGCGCCGATGTGCTCCTGGCACTTGCGCTGCCACGGGCTGATGATTTTGTGGAAGGGCTCTGCAGCCGGGGCGAAGTAATAGGGTGAATTGATGCCCTGCTCGTGGAAGTCGACGTGGACCTGCGGCATCCAGTGGCGGTAGGCCGTCACCCGGCCTTGGGTCTCTATCTGCGTCTGCCAGGCCCAATCCCGGTTCATGTCAAACATGAAGTGGTTGCTGCGCCCGCCGGGCCAAGGCTCGTCGTGCTCCACCGTACTCAAGTCGGCATCCGGCGTCAAGCCCGACGTCCGGTCCTGGAAGGCGACGTAACGGTCCCGTCCATCCGGGTTGACACAAGGGTCGATGAGCACCACGGCACGGTCGAGCCAGGCGGCGACATCGCGTCCACCGGCATCCTCTCCGGACACCAAGGCGTGCATGGTGCGCAGGGCGGCCTCCGTGCACACGGCCTCGTTGCCGTGGACATTGTAGCTCAAGTAGACAAAGGCAACGCCGGGGTCATCGGCGGGCACACCCTGCCCTTCCGTGCGGGCGAGGTTGGCCAGCCGCAGGGACTCGAGGCGGGCGTGGTTGGCCTCGGAGGTCACGATGAGCAGGCCGAGGTCTCGGTATTCGGAGGTCCGGCCATACGGTATCCAGACGGCGCGGTCCGAGCCAGCGGCCAGCGATTGGGCATAGTCGACCACCTTGTGGTGTCGGGTGAACCGGTCGCCGAGTTCATAGCCGAGGAATTCAGCAGGAGTCGCGACCTGGGATTGGACGGGAAGGGAAAACAAGGCCGTGACAGCCAGCCACAGGGCAGCGGAAAGGGAGATTCTCATGGAGACGTCGATGGGGATCAGAGGCAGGGCTCTCCGAACACCGCCAAGATAGCGAGCATGTCGGCCGCCGTCACGAGGCCGTCCCCGTTGATGTCGGCGATACAGTCGGACAAACAACCGAAGTTCCCGAGCAAGAACAGCACGTCGCTCACCGCCACCAGGCCATCATCATCAAAGTCCCCCGGACAGGCATCCTCGGTGACCTCACCGGTACATCCGTAGTTCGGGGCGTCACAATCCGTGTAGACGTCGTTGAAGGTGGTCGCATCACCGTCGTCGCAAGGGTCCCCTTCGAAAATGCAGCTGCCGTCGTTCTCCGTGGCGGAAGGGTCGAAGTTGCAGGCCGACCCGGACGTGCAACCCGGCACCGTGACCGGTGTGCCCTCGCACCCATATCCCGGAAGGCTGCAGTCGGTGTATACGTCATCGAACGTCATCGCGTCCCCGTCGTCGCAGGCATCGCCCACGAAGACACAGCTGCCGTCGTCGTCATTGGCGGCGGGATCGAAGTTGCAGGCCGTGGCGGCCATGCAGCCGGGCACGATGGCCGGCGGCTCCCAGAACCACGCGTCATAGACCCACTCGGGATGGTCGACGTACGGATTGCGGTTGCCCTGCGCCACCTCGGTGCGGTTGTTGCGCGTGACCTCGGACGGGTCCACGGGATCGTCGAGGTGCCACTGGTAGAGCATGTCCGGGTCCCCTACATCGGCGAGAACGCCCGCCTGCGTGGGGTACATGGTGTAGAAGTAGAAGACCGAGCGCGCCACGTCGCCCTTCTTCTCCTCGCGGGGCTCCCAGAGGTTGCCGGATCCTTCGCTGAAGTCGTCAGCGTTGGAGGGCATCGACCCCGTACTGAGGTAGGCCCCAGACGCGGTCACCCCATACCATTGCGCACTGCCGTCGGCCACCTCGCCATAAGGCTTGTTGCTCCGCGCCGAGTTGGCCGAGCCATGGCAGGGCCGAATCGACCAGATGTCGGACTTCATGGGGCTGACTCCCCCGTAGAAGGACTGCGGAACGAGGTGCTCGGCGTTGATCGGATTGGGATAGGTCACAAAGCCGCTGGCCTGCTGAAAACCGGTGTAAATGCACTCGATCTGACCGCCATCGGCGTCCACGTAGCCATACATCTGGCTCCGGGCCCCATTGTATCCGAGGTCGTCAAAGAGACCGTCGTACCAGTTGGCCTTGATCCACGTGCGAAGGGAACCCAGCGTCAAATCGCCCGGGTCGTCCGGCTGGGCGAGCAGGGAGGCGGGCAGGGCCCCGAGCAGGACCACCAACAACAGGATGCGAGAAAGGGACTTGGACGAAGGCACCGTTTCCTGAAGTTAACCCCATCAGGGTTGCCACCGC
>WTID01000283.1:2980-7372 GCA_011522855.1 Flavobacteriales bacterium | reverse complement strand
GCAACCAGGTGCAGGCCGGGGGCAACATGTCCTCGATGACGGACCTCGTGTTCCTGCTGCTGATCTTCTTCGTGATCCTGTCGACGCTGGTGTCGAATGGGGTCAACGTGGATTTGCCGCAGAGCAAGGGGACGAGCAGCGCGAGCTCGCGGCTGACCGTCTCGATCAAGCCTGACGGCACCTATTACCTCAACGGCACCGCCATCGCCCGGGCCGACATCGAGCCCGCCCTGAAGGTCAAGTTCGCCGACCAGAGCGATCCGGTCTTGTATTTGCAGGTCGACAAGGAGGTGCCCACCGGACAGACCGTCGAGGTGATCGGCCTGGCCAAGGCCAACGATTGGAAGGTCATGCTCGGCGCCCAGCCCACGCGTTGACCCACCCCTGATCCCACACACCCCGAGATGTCCGGATTCGATTGGAACCGCCACCACGCCGACCAGGAGCGCAAGGAACGCCGCAAGGCGGCCGTGTTCTCCACGGTGACGTATGTCGCCATCCTGGCGGCCTGCGTGTTCCTTGTGGCTTTCCAGGAGATCACGCCGCCTCCGGGCGAGCAGTTCGTGGCCGTGGGCATGGCGGACTTCGGCAACGTCGAAGAAGCCGGAGGAGACCGGGAGACGGAAACCCCCTCCGAGGAGGTGGAAGAGGTCATCGAGCAGGAAGTCAGTGAATCCACGGTCGAGGAGGTCGCTCCGGTCGAGGCCATCGAGACCCAGGAGGTCAGCGACGTGGATGTCCCGACCCAGGAGGAACCCGTGAAGACCCCGACGGAGGTCGAGGACCCCGATCCGGAACCGGAGATTTCCCAGGACCTCTCCAACGCCTTGAGCCAGATGTTCAACAACTCCGGCGGTGGCGGGTCCGAGGGCCAGCAGCAGGGCACGGGCAATGCCGGCGCCGAAGACGGAAAGATTGAGGGCGCGGGGGTCGTGTCCGGATTGGCCACAGGAGAGCTCGCCGATGGCGGCAAAATGATCGGAGATCCGACCCTGGACCGCAAGCCGACGGCCGAAGGGGTGGTCCGCATGAAGGTGTACGTGGACAAATCGGGCAAAGTCACCGAGGCGAGGTTCGACCCGGAGAACAGCACGACGTCCAACAATCAGCTCGTCCAGCTGGCCAAGGAGGCGGCCCTGACGGCCACCTTCGAGAGCCATCCGATCAAGCCGACGCGCATCGGGTGGATCCAGTTCAATTTCAAATTGGAATGACACGGTCTCTGGGGCCAAGCGCTCCGGATGGCCCACACCCTTCGAAGCATTCTTGAAGCGCATGGAGTACGCGGAGGTCCTTGATTGGCTCTATGCCCAATTGCCCATGTTCCAACGGACGGGCCCGGTGCGCTACCGCATCGATTTGGAGAAGACCCATGCGCTCTGCGCTGCTCTCGGACATCCGGAGCACGGACTCAACGTGATCCACATTGCAGGGACCAATGGCAAGGGGTCGGTGAGCCACGCTGTGGCTACAGCGCTTCAGGCGCGGGGCCACACGGTGGGCCTGTACACTTCGCCCCACCTGAAGGATCCACGGGAGCGCATCCGGATCAACGGGGCATGGATTCCCCAAGAGGCCTTCGTGGCCTTCGTGGTGGACCACATGGACGTGTGGGAGGAGCTCCAGCCCAGTTTTTTCGAGCTCATGTTCACCATGGCCCTGTCGGCCTTCCAGTCCGCTGGGGTGGACCGCGTCGTCCTCGAGACCGGGATGGGCGGCCGACTTGATTCCACCAACATCTTCCCCGCTCCGCTCGTGACGGCGATCACCTCGATCGGCCTGGATCACCAGCAATTTCTGGGCCCCGACCTGCGCTCCATCGCCGGCGAGAAGGCGGGCATCCTCAAGGAAGGGGTCCCGTGCGTGCTCGGCATCCTGCCGCCAGAGGCCCGTTCCGTGGTCCTCGAGCGGTCGATGAGGTTGGGGGTGGAGGTCCACGATGGCCTGCCGGATCCCGCAGAGACAGCCGGGCCGGAGTGGCTTGCCCGGAACCGTACGGTGGCGCGGCAGATTCTTCGTCTGTTGCCGGGAGATGCCGCTGCGGATGAGGCGGTGCTGAGGGCCGGTCCCGCAGCGTGGGGCCTGCGTGGTCGCTGGCAATTCTGGGATGAAGACTGCCTTCTCGATTGCGCGCACAACGTGGAGGGGCTCACGGCAGCCGGCAAGGCCCTGGAGGCCCTCGGCCGGCCGGTGCGCCTGGTCTACGCGGCGGTGGCGGACAAGGATGTGGCCGAAGCCCTTTCCTGTCTGCCGGAGACGGTGCACAACCATTGGTGTGCGGCCGAGGTGCCCCGCGCCATGCCCGTGGAAGAGCTGGCGGCCCTGGCGTCATCTGCTGGCCGGACCGGTTCGGTCCACGACAGCGTGGCGAACGCCGTGGCAGCGGCCAGAAACGTCAGAGCGGGTCAGGAACTCGTGGTGGTCCTGGGTAGCGTGTTCACCGTGGGGGAGGCCCTCACGGCGCTGGAAGCCGACTGATCAGGGGCAGGTGCAGCCGAAGACGCCGAGCAGGATGAGCAGGTCGGTCGTGCCGACGAGGTCGTCCAAGTCGAGGTCGGCGGGGTGCGGTCCCATGTTGCCGAAGTTGGCCAGCATGTACAGCACGTCCTCCACGGTCTGGGCCCCATCGCCATCGATGTCGCCGAGGCAACCACCATAGGGGCCGATGCCGCAGGTGTTGTTGATGGAGCCGTCGAAGTAGCTGTTGGCCAGGTCACAGGCCTGCGTGCCGCAGACGATGCCCATGAGGCGGCCGCGGATGTCGTCCGTCACCGGGTGGATTCCCCCCCAGATGCGGGACAGGCTGCACTGGTCGGAGGCATCGTAGTAGGTGGCCCATTGGAGGGTCACGTCCACCGACGGTCCGATTTCGAAGACGAGGAAGTCATCCTGGGGACAATGGAATTCGCCCATGCCCCCCGGGAAGAAGGGATCCCCGGTGATGCAGGTCAGGACCTCGGCCGCGGACCGGCTGAAGGTCGAGTGACCGGACACGTATCCGGCGAACGGCGGGGTCACGAAGCTGGGACGCTGGTAGGGCCACCAGTTTTCGGCGAGGATCCAACCCACGCCGGCGATGTTGCCGGCGGTGTCGATGGGAATGTCCAGGCCGTTGTCGGCCTCGTAGGTGTCGATGTAGTCTGGTCCCTGCCACGTGAAGACCTTGATCTTTCCGATGTTCTCCCCACCGGTTCCGGCCAGGTCGTCCGTGTCGTCCACGAGCTCGATGAAGCCCGGGTAGAGTGGAATGCCGTTGGGGCTGTAGCTCGGCAGGGCCGGGTCGGTGGATTGTCCCTGGTCAGCCATGTAGCGGATGGCAGAAACGGGACGGGCGTAGTCGTAGTATCCTTTGACGCTCCACGCGGCAATGGCGGCGTCGTGGACGGCACCGCCCAGTGTGAGGTAGGCTTTCACCTCGTACTGCAGGGGGTCGAGTTCATCGCCTTCTCCCATCCAGTCGCGGGTGAAGTCCGGGTGGGACATGACCTCGTTGAGGATGCTGAACCAGTGACCCGGGGGGGTCTCGCTGTCCGGGCCATCCGCCCAGAATTCCGCGAGGATGCGGGCGTAGTCCCCGAGGGGCACCACCTGCTCCTCGTAGGGCAGTCCAGTGTGCGGATTGAGGTCGTGTCCGATGCCGGCGTCTCCGCCGTTGAAATAGGTGTAGAAGTCCCCGTAGTCGGCGATGTCCTCGGGGAGGGACTGCACGTTGCCGATGGTGGCGGGGCTCGCGTCAATCATCACCCCGTTGTAGGGATCGTGGTGCGACTGCCAGATGCTCACCATCGCGAAATGGTGCTTGTACATGCTGTCCTCGGCAAAGGGCTGGTCTCCCCCGGTGTAGACCGGCGGGCCGGGATCGAGGTAGGTGGGCCAGATCTCCCCATCCCGCTCGTGCATGATCATCTGGTCACTTTCGAGGGCAAACGGTTGGACCCACCCCCACTCCGGGCTCTGGAAGGGCGGAGCGCTTTCGAGCACCTCCCCGGATTGGTCCACGAAGCCGTCGATGGCGAGGGGCTGCCAGCGGTTGGGGTCAATCACGGTCGGATTGCCCGGGTCGGATACCACGAGCTGGTCGTTCAGGGGCTCGTAGTAGACATTGGAGTAGTCGAAGGCCTCATTGGCTCCATCCTGCAGTCCGAACGCGATGACCTGTTCGGCGATGTAGTTGCCCAATGCGGCCGGAGAACCAAAGGCGTAGTTGGTCGAAGTCAAGGAGGGATCGTAGCCCAATGCGGTGAGCAGGGAGTCGAATCGTGCCTGCGAGGTGATCACACCCGGGGAATTCGAGTAGCGGTGGCTCAGCACCCGGTAGGCAGCGTAGGACGCCGCTTCCTTGCGTGCCGTGGGGATGTCGAGGAAGGGGAGGATGTTTTCGGGAATGCCGTC
>WTID01000283.1:0-2880 GCA_011522855.1 Flavobacteriales bacterium | reverse complement strand
CGTTGGGCAACCTTAAAGATACGAAGGGAGCCGAAAAGCGCTTCGCATCGCAGGTCGCCGTCAGGACGGCGCGGATTGTCAAGCCGTGTGGTGGGCGGTGAGGGACTCGAACCCCCGGCCCTCTCGGTGTAAACGAGATGCTCTGAACCAACTGAGCTAACCGCCCGGGGAGGGCGAAAATACGGAAGGGCGATCTTGCGGGCCATGGCACGGACACGGACGGTTGGGCATTGGTTCCGGTGGTGGACAGAGTGGCGTCATCTGCCCGTTGTCGATCGGGACGGGGCCTTCGAAACGCCGTTGCAGCGCCGTCGTCACCCTTCCTTGGATTGGAGCCTTGTCCGGAATTCATTGCCCTGCGCCTCCACGGAGGTCATCGAGATGTTGGATTTCGGAGCCGCGTTGGGGGAGGAGGGCGTGACCCGTCGCCTTGCCGTGGGTCAACTCGAGCAGACAGCTTCCACGGACCGGAGGAAGGCGCTGTGGTTGGCGGCTCTCTCCCAATCGGTTGGATCGAGCTCGTTCCAGGACCCGGTCATCCTCGAGCTGGGCACCTGTCTGGGGGCCGGAGCGGTCAGCCTTGTGCTCGGTGCCGGCGGACGCTGCCGGTATGTCGGGCTCGAGGGGAGTCCGGATCTGGCGGCCCTCACAGGCCAACGCCTGAGCAAGACGGCACCGCAGGCTTCCGTCGACCTCCGGGTGGGCCCGTTCCGTGACACCTTGCCCACCCTGTTGAGCGAAGAGCCACACTTCGATGTCGTCTTCCTCGACGGCCACCACGAAGGCCACATCCTCCTCGAACAATGGGAACGCTTAAGGCCCTTTGTCCGTCCCGGGGGGTGGGTGGTGGTGGATGACATCCGGTGGTCGCAGGACATGCAGACCGCGTGGAACACCCTCGCCCATCAGCCCGATGTGAAGGCCGTGGACCTGTTCCGCATGGGAGCCTTGCGGTCTTCCGGCCCGGGCCAGGGGTCTTCAGGCGGGCCGAGCCGAGTCCCCTCCCTTCTGTTGGCTTGAGGAAGAAATTCGGCTGCGGAGAGGCACTTCGGGGGATACCTTCGCGCCCCGATGACCAACAAGACCGCCCTCATCATCCTCGACGGCTGGGGAATCGGCCGCCCCGACAGCGACAACGCCGTGCATGTCGCCTCCACGCCTTGCTTCGATCGCCTGTTGGCGGACCACCCCCACGCCACACTCACCACGCACGGTGAAGACGTCGGCCTGCCGGAAGGGCAGATGGGCAACAGCGAAGTGGGCCACCTCAACATCGGGGCTGGCCGCATTGTCTATCAAGATCTGCTCCGCATCGACCGAGCCGTCGCCGACGGGTCCATCGCCACCGAGTCCGTGCTCCAGGAGGCACTGTCCGCCGCCAAGGAGGAGGGCCGTCGGCTCCACTTGATGGGGCTGGTGAGCCGTGGGGGCGTCCACAGCCAGCAGGACCACCTCCACGCCTTGCTGCGCATCGCCGCCGATGCCGAGGTGCCCGACGTGGTGGTCCACGCCTTCACCGATGGTCGGGACACGGCGCCGAAGCTCGGCGCGGGATACCTCGAGGAGCTGGAGACCGTCTGTGCCGAGACCGGCGCTGGACTCGCCACCGTTTGCGGCCGGTACTGGGCGATGGACCGGGACAAGCGGTGGGAGCGCATCGCCAAGGCCTACGACCTGTTGGTTCACGGGCGGGGGAATGCTTTTCCAGATGCGGCAGCGGCCATGGCCGCCGCTTACGCTGAGGAGGTCACCGACGAGTTCGTGGAGCCCGCGGTCCTCGACGGAGTGGACGGCCGAATCCGTCCGGGGGATGTCGTGTTCTGCTTCAATTTCCGGACCGACCGGTGCCGGCAGATCACCACGGCCTTGACCCAGCAGGATTTCCCCGAGCACACCATGGCGACCCTGGATCTGCACTACGTCACGATGACCAACTACGACGAGCGGTTCGAGGGCGTGGAGGTGCTGTACGACAAGCCCAACCTGCCGATGACGATGGGCGAGGTGGTCAGCGCAGCCGGTGGCACCCAGCTCCGGCTGGCCGAGACCGAGAAATACCCGCACGTCACCTTCTTCTTCAGCGGCGGCCGGGAGGCCGAGTTCGAGGGAGAGCAGCGCGCCGTGGCGCCGTCCCCCAAGGTGGCGACCTATGACCTGCAGCCGACGATGAGCGCGGCCGGCGTGGCCGATGCCGCCATCGGGGCCATGGGGTCTGCAGCCCCTCCGGATTTCGTCTGCTTGAACTTCGCCAATCCGGACATGGTCGGACACACCGGCGTCTTCGAGGCGGTGGTGGCCGCCTGCGAGGAGACGGACCGCCAACTCGAGCGCGTGATGGAGGCTGGGCTGAAGGCCGGGTATTCCTTCTTGGTCATCGCCGACCACGGCAATGCCGAGTTGGCCCGCAACCCGGATGGGACGCCTCACACGGCCCACACGACGAACCTTGTTCCGGTCGTGGCGGTGGCCGAGGGCGTGGATGCCGTGCGCGATGGCATTCTCGCGGATGTGGCGCCCACCTTGCTTCGGCTCATGGGCCTGGAGGCCCCGGAGGAAATGACGGGAACCGCCCTCGTTTGAGGACCCGGTTCCGCAAAAGGCGTCACTGACGCTCGCGGAGGATCTGGACGGACCCCGTGAAGCGCTGGCCGTCGCTCCGGTCGAACTGGTAGTAGTACGTCCCGTCCGGACAGCCTTCGCCGTCCCATTGACCGGTGTAGTCCGTGCTGGAGTACACCTCGTTGCCCCAGCGGTTGGTGATGCGCAGGTCGCTGCCCGCATAGCACTCCAGGCATTGGATCTGGAACTCGTCGTTCTTGTTGTCTCCGTTGGGGGTGAAGACGTTGGGGATGATCATCTCGCAGATGTCCACGTCCACCG
>WTID01000146.1 GCA_011522855.1 Flavobacteriales bacterium | reverse complement strand
CAGCTCCTTCCGGGCTGCGGTGTCAAAGGTGATTTCCTTCGGCATGTTGAATGGATTGGTTGGGTTTCTAATGAAATCAGAGCACGGCGAGAATGTCGCTCTCGCGCATGATCATGTAGTCCTTGTCCTCGAGCGTGAGCTCGGTTCCGGAGTACTTGCCGTAGAGCACGGTGTCCCCGACCGTGACGGTCATGGGCTCATCGGGCTTGCCGGCACCGACAGCGACCACGGTGCCGCGCTGCGGCTTCTCCTTGGCGGTGTCGGGAATGATGATGCCACTGGCGGTCTTCTCTTCCGCAGCGGCGGGCTCGACCACGACGCGGTCGGCCAGGGGCTTGATGTTGACGGACATGTTGTGTTGTGTTGTGATGTCTTTGCCTTGGGCGCTCTGCCCAGAACCAATCCCGTGCCAGTCCTTCCGGCACCGGAAATCCCTGCCAATTCCGTCAGGAGACCTGACAAAATGAGGCCCGGGACGCAAAAAAAATGTCAGCCGTGGCAGGCTGACATTTCGAATGCGTGGGACATCCCGCTCACTGGACCGGGTTGGTCGGAGCCGGAGCCGGAGCCTCCGTGGGAACCGGCGGGACGAACTCGTCCTCAGAGAATCCGTTGTCGCCTCCCGTTCCAGCGGAGAACGCACCGGTGGCGGCGATGCACAGCACGAAGAGGGCCGCGGTCAAGTACCAGGTGGCCTTCTCGAGGAAGTCGGTGGTGCGCTGGACGCCACCAATCTTGCCGGCAGACTCGAAACCGGCAGCGAGACCAGTGCCCTTCGGGTTCTGGACGAGGATGACGGCTCCAAGCAGGATGGAGATGATCAGGATGAGGACGAGGAGAACGTAGCCCATGATGTCGTGTGTTGGTCCCTTCCAATCGGCCCGGAAGCGCCCGTCATTCGAGGGCTTTTAGTCGTCTTCCGACTTCCGTCCAAGCTTTTTGGATTGGGCGGCAAAATAAACGCTTTTCTCCGGGTATTTCAAGGCCAGCAGTTTGTAGGCGCGACGGGCGCGGCCCAACTGCCCCTGTGCGGCATAGATCCGGGCCATCGTCTCAGTGATGAGCGAGGTGTCCTCGACAAGGCTCTCCTTGGCCAGTTCCTTGATGGCGGGACGCTCCACATCGGGCTGGATCGGGCTGATCACCGGCTCGTTGCGGATGAAGAGGTCAATGAGCGCGGCCTGCTGCTCCAGCCGGCCCTCGGGCTCCTCCCCCGTGGGAGTTGCATCGCTCGACAGCACCTCCTCGACATGCTCGGCCGCCTGCTCCACCCGGAGGGCGGGCGTGCCGGCGATGGCGGATTCGACAAAGCCGGTCTGTTGGGAGCGCTCATAAGCCCACCGGGCCAAGGGTGACAGATTGGCCACATCCACGCCAACCCCCTCGGGCTTCGGCTCGGCCGCTGCCGGCGCTTCCTCGGCCTCCGGCTCCGGGTCGGGCGCCTCGGCCGCCCGCACGGCCTCAATCTCCTGTTCGATGCTGCGCTCGATCGCGCCGAGCACCACCTCTCGGGCCAACGACCCTTCCGGCGGCACCTCGACCTCGATGCGCTCTTCCGCTTCTTCGGCCTCCTCTCCTTCCGCACTGGACTCCCTCCCCTCAGCATCCGACTTTGGCTCCACGGGCTCGGGATTCCACCGCAGGCGCAATTCCTCCTCCAGCTCCGGCTCCAGAGCCTCCACAGCCCGGGCAAACGTCGCGATCTCGGATTCAATGCCCGCCCGGAACAACAAATCGAACAGGCGACCCGGCACGGAGGCGAACACGGCCGCCTCCACGAGGTGGTCGGCCGCCTTCATGTGGCGCCCGTCCCGGGAGGCCTTGGCGCGCAGGAGCCGTCCCGCCCCGAAGGCCGGGTAGGCCTCCACCCACTCGCCCAACGTGGACGACCACGAGGACCAGCGCTCGGCGTCAAACGCCTGCGTGTCTCCGCGCACCTCGCTCAGGAGGGCATCAATCGGATCGGATGGGGAATTGGACTCGGCCATGCGGAAGCGCAATATGCAACCGCACTCACCAGTTGCCGAGGCTCGCGTTGAAGACCTCCTGGGTCAGCTGCTCGTTGATCTCCTCCACGAGCTGATCCTCCACATCGAAGAGGTCGCTGGTGGCGGGGAAATCCGCAAACCGGCTGAAGGTCTTCTCGAAGTCCAGCGTAGGGTCGAGCGCGTGGACATAGCGCAACTGGACCTGCATCGTCAGCCGGTTCTGGGAGGCGACCTCCTGGCCCCCGGCGACGGCACTCGTGCTCACGTCGTAGCCGACGATGCGGCCGGAGTATTGGATCTCACCGCCTTCCTGCACCCAGCGCAGGGTGCTCTGTCGCTGGATCAAATCCTTGAGGGCCTCGGTGAACTCCTGTCCCACCTCCGGGCCAGCCAATGGCGCCACCGGAGTAAAGTACTCCACCGAGAAGGTCTGGGCCCCGCCCGTCTGCGCACCGTACGGCGTATAGACGCCGCAATGGGTGAGTCCGAGGAGCAGTGCGGCTCCGAGCAGAAGGGTCCACGTCCTCATTTGAGTCCAAATTCCTTGATTTTGCGGTAGAGTGTCCGCTCCGAGATGCCGAGTTCGGCAGCCGCCTGCTTGCGGCGGTGGCCATGCTTGACCAGCGCCCGGCGGATCAACTCGCGCTCGCTCTCCACGAGCGACAGCGTCTCCTCCACCTCGCGCGCCTCGGCAAATCCATCGCCCTCGGCCGGGGTGGACCATCCGCCTGAAGCCGACTCGACCGGGGAAGGGCGTCCGGCCCGTTCGGGCAGGCGCAGGACCTCGGATCCTCCCTGCTCGCCGAAGACCCGGTTGACCAGGGCGTGGTCCTCACTCGACGCAGTGTCGATGCGGCCGTCCTGGATCATCTTCAGCACGAGCGACTTGAGGTCGCTCAGATCCGACTTCATCTCGAACAGCAGCTTGTACAGGATCTCCCGCTCGTTCATCCCGGGACCGGCGTCGGCCTCGTCCACGGGCAGCGTCGTCAGGCTCCGGCGCGGCAGCTCCGGCAGGTAATCGAGCAACCGGTCCGCATCCACGGTCCGCTCCGTCTCGATGGCGCTGATCTGCTCAGCGATGTTCTTCAGCTGGCGAACGTTGCCGGGCCACGGATAGCGCACGAGGAGCTCCACGGCTTCCGGCCCGAGCCGGATCGGGGGCATGTGGTGCCGGTCGCTGAAGTCCGCCGTGAACTTGCGGAACAGCAGATGGATGTCGTCCCCGCGTTCGCGCAACGGCGGCAACAGGAGTGGCACTTGGTTCAGACGGTAGAACAGATCCTCGCGGAACTTCCCGGCCGCCATGGCCTTGTCGAAATCGAGGTTGGTCGCCGCCACCACGCGGACGTCGGTCTTGCGCACCTTGGAGGAGCCCACCCGAAGGTATTCGCCCGTCTCGAGCACGCGGAGCAACCGCGCCTGGGTGGCCATCGGCAGCTCTCCGACCTCATCGAGGAAGATGGTGCCGCCGTCGGCCTCCTCGAAGTAGCCCTTGCGCGCCTCGTGGGCGCCGGTGAAGCTGCCCTTCTCGTGGCCGAACAGCTCCGAATCGATGGTGCCCTCCGGAATCGCCCCGCAGTTCACGGCGATGTAGGTCCCGTGCTTCCGCGCGCTGTTGTGGTGGATGATCTTGGGCAGGGCCTCTTTTCCCGTGCCCGACTCCCCGCGCACCAGCACCGTGATGTCGGCCGGAGCCACCCGCACCGCCGTGGCGAGCGCGCGCTCCAGACCGGGGCTGTTGCCCACGATGCCGAACCGGGATTTGACGGGCTGCAGGTTCATGCGATGAAGCCTTCCTTTTCGGCCACCGCCTTGTCGACCAGCTCACCCCGCAAGGTGATGGACGTGTGGTCGGTGGTCCGGACATAATGGTATTGGCCCGGCTCGACGTCGCCTTTCGGGAAGACGATCATCGTGTTGTAGGTGTTCCGGCCCTGGAACTCCTCGGCGTTCTTCTTGGACGGGCCCTCCACGAGCACGCGGTAGATCCGGCCGCACTGGGCGGCAGTCCGCTCCTTGCTGTGCTCCTGTTGGAGCTGGATGATCTCCGTGAGGCGACGGCCCTTCTCCTCCTCCGGCACGTCGTCCTCGAACTTCCGCTCGGCCAGGGTGCGGGGGCGCTCACTGTATTTGAACATGAAGGCCATCTCGTAGCGCACCTCGCGCATCAGGCTGAGCGTGGCCTCGTGCTGCTCCACGGTCTCGCCGCAGAAGCCGGCGATGACGTCGGTGCTGATCGCACAGTCCGGCATGATGCGGCGGATGGCCGCAATCCGGTCGAGGTACCACTCGCGGGTGTAGCCGCGGTTCATCCGCTTGAGCACATCGCTGTGGCCGCTCTGGACCGGCAGGTGGATGTACTTGCAGAGGTTGTCTTTGCGGGCCATCACCTCCAGCACCTCGTCGGTCATGTCCTTCGGATGCGAGGTGGAGAAGCGCACGCGCAAATCGGGATCCACGTCGGAGACCAGGTCCATCAACTGGGCGAAGCGGACGACCGGTTGCCCTTCGTCCTTGACGTTGCCCTTGGCGTCGACGTTCCACTTGTAGCTGTCCACGTTCTGGCCGAGCAGGGTCACCTCGCGGTAGCCCTTGGCAAACAGGTCACGGGCCTCGGCCACGATGCTCTGCGGGTCGCGGCTCCGCTCCCGGCCCCGGGTGAACGGCACCACGCAGAAGCTGCACATGTTGTCGCAGCCCCGCATGATGGAGATGAAGGCCGTCACCCCCTTGTCGTCGAGGCGGACCGGCTGGATCTCGGCGTAGGTCTCCTCCCGGCTGAGCAGGGTATTGACCGCCTTCTGCCCGCCCTCGACCTCGTCGACGAGGCGCGGCAGATCGCGATAGGCGTCCGGGCCGACCACCAGGTCCACCAACTTCTCCTCTTCGAGCAGCTGGTCCCTCAGGCGCTCGGCCATGCAGCCGAGGATGCCCACCTTGAGCTTGGGGTTGTTGCGCTTGCCGCCTTTGAGGTGCTGCAACCGGTGGCGGATCCGCTGCTCGGCATTGTCCCGGATCGAGCAGGTGTTGAGCAGAATCAAATCGGCCTCGCCTTCGTTCTTCGTCGTAGCGTAGCCGGCCTCGGCGAGGATGCTCGCGACGATTTCACTGTCGCTGAAGTTCATCTGGCAACCGTAGCTCTCGAGGTACAGCTTGCGTTCGCCCACGGCGCTGGATTGCAGGGCCTCGCCCTGGCGGGATTCGTCGATGGTGTGGTTGCCTGGTCTCATGGAGTTCGGACTGGGGAAGGCAAATTTACGCCGAACCTGACAACGTGTCAGTCTCCCAAATTGTTTTGCAGACGTACCTACGGTAGGTCGGACTGCACACATAAAATGACTGACAACTGTGCCCCGGGGGTTCCATCGCATTGGGAATCCCGTTTTCTTTGCCGCTCATTTTTCTCATCATGAGCAAGAACCTCGTCATCGTGGAGAGCCCGGCCAAGGCCAAAACCATCGAAGGATACCTCGGTGGGGACTATGTTGTCCGATCCAGCTATGGACACATCCGGGACCTGCCCGGAGGACAGCTCGCCGTGGATGTCGAGAACGGGTTCATGCCCACCTATGAAGTGACCGCCGACAAGGGGCGCTTCAGTGAATTGAAGAAACTCGCCAAGTCCGCCCAGGTCGTCTGGCTCGCGACGGATGAGGACCGCGAGGGAGAGGCCATCAGCTGGCACCTGCAGGAAGCGCTCAGCCTGCCCGAGGCCAAGACCAAGCGCATTGTCTTCAGCGAGATCACCAAGAAGGCCATCCTCCGGGCCATCGAGAATCCCCGCCAGGTCAACATGCCCCTCGTGATGGCCCAGCAGGCCCGCCGGGTGCTGGACCGCCTCGTGGGCTACGAGCTCTCCCCGGTCCTGTGGAAGAAGGTCCGCCCCTCGCTGTCTGCCGGCCGGGTCCAGAGCGTCACCGTCCGCCTCATCGTGGAGCGCGAACGGGAGATCCTCGCCTTCCAACCGAAGGGCTACTACAAGGTCACGGCCCAACTCGCCGCAAATGGCCAAGGCTTCAAGGCCGACCTCAACAAGCGCCTCGACACCCCCGAGGTCGCCAAAGAGGTCCTGCAGTCCGCCCACGGCGCCGCCCTCAAAGCCGACCGTGTCGAGCGCAAGCCGACCCAGCGCAAGCCGGCCGCGCCGTTCACCACCTCCACCCTCCAGCAGGAGGCCTCCCGGAAACTCGGCTTCTCGGTGTCCCGCACCATGCAGGTTGCCCAGCGATTGTACGAGGCTGGCCGCATCACCTACATGCGAACGGACTCGACCAACCTGTCCGACTTCGCCCTCGACGCCGCCCAGGCCCACATCACTTCGAGCTACGGAGAGAACTACCACGAGCGCCGCGTCTTCAAGACCAAGAACGCCGGCGCCCAGGAGGCCCACGAGGCCATCCGCCCGACCGACATGTCCGCCGCCACCCTGCAGGGCGAGAGCGACGAGCGCCGGTTGTACGAACTCATCTTCAAGCGCACCCTGGCGAGCCAGATGGCCAACGCCATCATCGAGAAGACCACGGTCGACATTCACCTGCCGGGCCGAGAGGAGATGCTCGTCGCCAAAGGCGAAGCCATCCAGTTCGACGGCTTCATGAAGGTCTACCTCGAGGGCACCGATGACGAGAAGGAGGACCGCGGCATGCTCCCCCGCATGGAGCAGGGCCAGGCGCTCGACCTCAAGGCCATGCAGGCCATCGAGCGCTTCACCAAGCCGACGGCCCGCTTCAGCGAAGCCGCCCTCGTCAAGAAACTCGAGGAACTGCAGATCGGCCGTCCGTCCACCTACGCCTCCACCATCGGCACCATCCAGAAGCGCGGCTACGTCGTGAAAGAGGACCGCGAGGGCAAGGAGCGCGCCTTCCAGACCCTGCACCTGCAGGACGATGGCACCGTTCGGGCCGAGGAAAACAAGGAGATGGCCGGATCGGAACGGTCCAAGCTGTTCCCGACCGACATCGGCATGGTCGTGACGGACTTCCTGCAGGAGCATTTCCCGTCCATCATGGACTTCCAGTTCACCGCCAAGGTGGAGCAGGAATTCGACGACATCGCCGCCGGCAAGGACGATTGGCAGCGCATGGTGAAGGCGTTCTACACCCCGTTCAACGCCCAGATCCTGGACACCACCGAGAACGCCGAACGCGCCAGCGGGGAGCGGGAGCTCGGCGTGGACCCCGCCTCCGGCAAGATGGTCCTCGTCCGCATCGGCCGCTACGGCCCCCTCGCCCAGATCGGTGCCCCCGACGATGAGGAGAAGCGGTTTGCCTCCCTGCTCAAGGGCCAGACCCTCGAGGGCATCACGCTCGAGGAGGCGCTCAAGCTGTTTGACCTGCCGCGCGACCTCGGCCAGTTCGAGGACAAGAAGGTCGTTGCCGCCATTGGCCGCTTCGGCCCCTACGTGCGCCACGACGGCAAATTCGTGAGCATCCCCAAGG
>WTID01000041.1 GCA_011522855.1 Flavobacteriales bacterium | reverse complement strand
AAGCGCCACGGCAACGCGGGCTCGACGAAGTCCGACAAGCGGGCCAGCGGAGAGGTGACCCCGAAGGCGGATTGGCCCCAGTTGTCGTCCTGCAGGCGGCCGGACAGGCGCCGCTCGGCGAGGGGGCCGAATTTGTAGGGCCAGATGGTCAGCACGACCGCCTTCAGCTCGCTCTCGGCCGGGCGGGCGTCGCGCAGAGCCCGCATGTGCATCCAGGTAGACACCAGATCCTGACCCGGCGTGCTGAAGCGCGGTACGCCCTCGAGGTGGACGTCATCGGCGTGGCTGTCCCCGAAGAGCACGACCTCGCCGCGGTGCATCTCGACGAAGCGGCGGCCGGATTTCGGCCACACCGCCATGCGCAGGACCAGCAGGCCGAGCACAAGCAGGCCGAGGGTAGCGAGCGGACGGAGGACCAGCGTGCGCATCAGAAGGCGAAATAGATGAATTCCTGGGCCGCCTGGCGCGTCCCGTAGACCATGGCCGCCAGCAGCAACACCGCCTCCACCCAAGGATGCCGCCACACCCCGCGCCACATCCAACGAATGCCCCTCCGGAACTGGCGCCATTCGAAGGCGAGAAAGACACAGAGGATGGCCGCGAACCATTTCCACTCGTCGATGGGGCTCTTCGGTAAGGCCTCCGACCAGCCCCGGCCCATCCGGGCGAGGCAGTCCAGCGCGTGGGCCATGTCGTCGGCGCGGAAGAAGACCCACGCGAAGCAGACCACCGCAAACGTCCACAGCGCCCCGGGAGCCTGACGCCAGCTCCAGCCGGCCTCCGGGCGGCGGTTGCGGCCAAGGACGAACAGCGGCACGAAGAAGGCGGCGTGGATCGCACCCCACGTGACGAATTTCCAATCAGCACCGTGCCACAGGCCACTCACGAGGAACACAATCGCCACGTTGAGCAGCGCCCGTGGTCGCCCGAGGCGGGAGCCCCCGAGCGGGATGTAGAGGTAATCCCGGAACCACGTGTTGAGCGAGACGTGCCAGCGCCGCCAGAACTCGCCGAGGTCGCGGGAGAAATAGGGGAAGCGGAAGTTGGAGCAGAGGCGGATGCCGAACAGGCGCGCCGTGCCGATGGCGATGTCCGAATACCCGCTGAAGTCCCCGTAGATCTGCAGGGCAAAGGCGAGCACGCCCAGCACCATCGCCGGCCCGGTCCATCCGGCGTCCCCGAAGGCCGCGTTGGCATAGAGCGCTGCGGTGTCCGCGATGACCACCTTCTTGAACACCCCCCAACAGATGAGGCGCCACCCCGTCCGGATCTCCACGGCGGACAGGCGGCGGGCCCGCTCGATCTGTGGGAGCAGGCGCGTGGCCCGCACAATGGGGCCGGCGACCAGCTGGGGGAAGAAGGCCACGTAGGTCGCAAAGGCCACCGGATCCCGGGTCGGCGCCAAGCGGCCGCGGTACACGTCGATGCTGTAGCTCAGCGTCTGGAACGTGTAGAAGCTGATGCCCACCGGCAGGATGATGGCCACCCCGAGCGGGTCCATGGCCACCCCGACGGAGGCCCAGGCGGCCACCCATTGGTCCACCAGAAAGCCGGCGTATTTGAACCACGCCAGCATGCCGAGGTTGAAGCCGAGCGACAGGCCCAGCCAAGCCTTTCGCGCACCCGGTGCGGTGGTCACGGCGAGCCGGCGGCCCACCGCGAAGTCGATGGCGGTCGAGGCGGCGATCAGCGCGAGGAAGCGCGCGTCCCACCACCCGTAGAAGAAGTAGCTGGCCACCAGCAGGAGCGCGTTCTGCGCACGGAGTCGTCCTTGCAGCAACCAGTAGAGCACCAGCACGGTGGGCAGGAACAACCAGAAGGCCGTGCTGATGAACTGCATGGAGGCCAAAGATGCCCCAGCGCGACCGATTGAGCGCTCCCGATGGTGCGCGTTGTCCTAACTTTCCGAGGCTCCCCGCGGAGCAGAATCCAACAACACCCCTGACATGAAACGCACCTTGATTTTCCTGGTCCTGGTCCTGATCGGACTGGGGCTCTACTTCGCCAATTCCTATGCCGCAGGGCGGGCAGCGAGAGAGCTCGACGCCATCCTCGCCCCGAAATTCGAACAAGCCGGCGCAAGCTATGGCGCCCTCGAAGTGGCCCCCGCCAGTGGCACCATTACCCTGAAGGACATCGCCGTAGAAGGCGAGGACGTTTCCGTGGGCGAAGTCTCCGTGCAATCCACCTTCGAAGACCTGCTCGCGGCGGCGAAAGGCATGCCGGAGTTCCTCCACGGCCTGCATGTCACCGTCCAAGATGTGGCCATCGCCGAAGAGGATGCCGTGGTCAACCTCGGTTCGGGAGAAGCCCACATCGATGCGCTCATCGACATTCGTGCCCTGCAAGACGACCCAGAGGCGTGGATTGCCGACCTGATGCAACAGGAGGATGTGACCCTCAACGTCAGCGGTCGCGATTGGATCATCCGGAGCGAGGACATGACGCGAAAACTGAGCTTGCCCTCCAACCTGGTGAGGCTCGATGCCTTGAACGCCAGCCTGGAGAAACACGGCGGCAACGTGGCCACCTCCATGGATCTCGACTCGCCCGATTTTGGCTCGATGGCACTGAGCGCTGAGGGCAACGAAGAAGAATTGGGCAGCCTCTCCATGGAAGTCTCCGATATCGCCTTCCAGCCTGATGAAGACCTGCGCTTCGCGCTGGGCAATGCCACTGTGAGCCTTTCCGGAGCTGTGCCCATCGAAGCCCTGATGAAGGAAGACTACGAAGAACTCCTGACCGAACGGCCCAAAATGCAATGGTCCGTCCGGGTCTCGGACTTCGTCGCAGAGGGAGAAGAACTTCGGGATGAGGACTTTCCCGAAAGCCGCGTGGTCCTCGAGACGCTCGCGCACGACTTCGAGGCCGACGCCGAACGCCTCGCCACAACCTTGGATTTTCAGAGCAACCTGGGCAACGGTTCCATGGACATCGACCTCGCCATTGAGAGCGTGGACCCTCCCGTCATGGAGTTCGGCACTTTCGAAGTCGAACTCAACGGACTCCACCCAGAATTGCAACGGGCGCTGCGCGAGGTCCCTCTTCCACTCGAGCCCCGTGGAGAGGACGGTTATGGATTCTCCTATGCCGGTCCTTTGATGGGCCTGCTCGGCATGGGGATGTAACGTCCTCTCCGCCCAAATCCGACAAACATCATCGGCCGGGATGACGAAGGTCATCCTGCGCGGGGCAATGCGAGACTAAATCGGGAGCACTGTCCTGTCCAATCGCTCCGCCATGATCCATCCCGCCGCCTCCCCTTCGCCCGATTCCGACCGCCACTCCGGGAGCCCGACCCCCAAGTCTGAGGAGACCATCGTGCGGTCCATTGCCCAACCCGGACCGCTGGACGTTCGGAACCTCTACTTCCACAAGGTCGACCACGACACTCCGGTCCTGCCGAAACAACCCGGGACGGTCATCCTCGACCTCGAGGACGGCGTCGTCCCCGAGGACCGGCCCCACCGCCGCCTCGCCATCCACACCGTGCTGTCGCGCCCACTTCCGGCGGGCGTGCAGGTCGTGATCCGGTGCAACGGCATGGACGATGTGGCGGCCATGATCCAGGACATCCAACTCACGGCCCGCCCCAACCTCACCGGCTACATCCTGCCCATGGTCACGACCGCCGACCAGGTCCAGGCCTTCGACCGGCTGCTGGCCGACAAGGAAGAGGAACTCGGCCTGGCCAAAGGCCATTTTGCCATCCACCTGCTCATCGAACTGCCGGAGGCCTTCCTGGACCTGCGCGAGATGATCGCCGCCTCTGAGCGGATCGGCTCCATCATCTTCGGCAAAGAGGACTTCCTGACGCGCTTCCCCACCGGATCGGACCGCGCCGCCGATCTGGCCGAAGCCCGCATCCCCCTGATCGCCGCGGCCGCCGGCGTGCCCGCCATCGCTTCCCCCTACATCGCCGTCCAGGACCCCAAGGGATTCGAGCGCTACTGCCAGCGGTCCCGCGATCTCGGCTACGCCGGTGTCCTGTCCATCCATCCGACCCAACGCACCATCGCGGACGACGTCTTCGGCATCTCCGCCCACGACCTGCAGTCCGCCCGGACCCTCATCGACGGGTCGAAGGAGGCCCAACTCGTGCGCCTGAACGGCAAGCTGGTCGGCCCCCCGATGCGCAAGCGCGCCCACTCCCTCCTCCAGCAAGCCCAAGCCCAATCTTCCACCGGAAGCCCCACCATGATCCAGACCGAACCTCTTGTCGCCACGGCGACCCGCCGCACCGGCCGCTTCCCGCGCTACGGTGTGGACACGACGACCGCCCAGGTCGGCTCCATCCTCGAAGGCCCCCACGTCTACACGGTCGATGAGGCCTTCCGGACCAAGTGGTTCTCCCATTTCCCCACCAGCGACGCCGCGCTCACCTCCGAGCCGGCCGCCCGGGCCCTCGGCTTCGAGGAGCGGCCCCTGCCCTTCTCCCTGCTCCTCAACCTGTGCCTCTGCCTGTCGGTGGAACCGTTCTCCCAGACCTGCCGCTACCACCTCGGACTGCGGGACGCCCGCCAGGTGGCGCCAGTCCGCATCGGCGACACCGTCCGGGTGATGGTCCGGGTGGAGAAGCTCCGCAACACCTCCGCCGGCGATGCCGCGGTGATCGTGACCACGCACCTGCTGGTGAACCAGCACGACCAGCCCGTCTTCGTGCTGACCAAGGACAGCTACTACGCTGCCATCCCAGGGCTGGAAGGCCGCGGCGAAGCCGCCCGCACCGGTGCCGCCCATGCCGCCTTCGACAACGCCCTCGACCTCGGCGCCCTCGAGGTCGCCAACGCGTCCGACCTCGCCAACTCCGGCGCCTTCTTCCCGCCGAGCCTGCCCATCGAGGAGGGCGAAGTCATCCTGCACCCTGCGGTGCGGCCCATCGGCTGGAGCGAGAACCTCGAGCTGACGACCCTGGTCCGCAACACCCACCCCATCCACTTCGACGCCCAGCGCCACGGACGCGAAGGCATCGTCGTCTGCGGCGGTTTCGTCCAGGCGCTCATGCAAGGCCTCGCCTCCCCGGAATTCCGGCAAGTGGCCGAGGAACGGCTCATCCATTCCTTCCACACGGGCACCGTCATGCCGGAGGACCGCATCGGCGCCCTCTCCCGCGTGCTGTCCGTCACGGATGCTGGAAACGGCATGGAGGAGGTGGTCGTCTCGACCCTCGGACTGATCAATGTGGACGTCGAGCAAGAGCTCATCGGCGTGGACCTTCCCGACGCCCTCTTCGACCCAGCCCCCGTCAAGCCGGCCGCCCTTCGTGCCCTGTGCGCGGCCGAGTGCCCCGTGCTGGAGAACCGCATCGCGATGCGCGCCATCCGGGTCCTGCGCCGGGTGAAGGCCTGAGGCCAGAAGCGGTCAGGACCGGCGCTGCGACGCGCTGCGGAAGCGGCCCGTCGAGAATCCGCGCAGCCGGGCGTGCTTGGTGGAGCGGCCCTTGACCCGGGCCCGCCACCGGCGAAAGGATCCCGGCTTGAGGTGGCGGCGCATGAGGGCACGCACCTCATTTTCCTTCAATCCGAACTGGACTTCAATCGCCTCAAACGGCGTACGGTCCTCCCACGCCATGCCAATCAGGCGATCCATTTCGTCTTCCGAAAGCGAGTTGACGTCCACGGGAAATAAGACCCCGTGACCAATCCCAAGGTTCATCGATTCACAAGGTGCGCCGGAACAACTCAAACCAGAACCAAGCCAAAGCATTGACATTCAGTGCAAATTGAGGTCGAAAGAACCCAACGTCCCATGCGCTACCTCGCCGCCTTGCTGACCGGCCTGCTCGGTTTCCTCTGCCTCCAACTGTCCGCCCAGGACTGTGACGGAGCGGACCACACCATCCTCGCCGGCAACCTGTACTTCAATCCAGACATGCTCACCATCGTCGAAGGGGAGACCGTGGCGTGGATCAACGAAGGCGGCACACACGACGTGAACGGCAACATCAGCGTCATCACGGGAGAGTCCTTCAACAACCCCGAAGTCTTCTCCCTCCCCACGGTGGTCGGGAACAGCGAGGGGGTCTGCATGGGCACCCACACCTTCACCATCGCCGGCGAGTACAATTACGACTGCAGCATCGGCAGCCACGCCGCCAGCGGCATGGTGGGCACCATTCTGGTCGAGGCACCCTCGATCGAATGCAACGACCCCCTCGCCTGCAACTACGACGAAACCTCCACCGCGGCCACCGACTGCGAGTACTACGACGGCACCTTGGACATCAACTCGGGCATCTGGCTCACCGCCGGCGCCGCACTGGACCCGGCCATTGATTGCGCCATCCAACCCGCCACCGGTGTGCTCGTCCAGGTCGACGCGACCCAGGGCCAACCGGTCTCCATCATCGTGGACGAGGCCATCGAGGATTGGCTCGACGCCCTCGTCGCCGAAGGACTCCTCTCCTCCCTCAATGCCGTACTGGCCCTGTCTGCCTTCAACAATGCGCAATTCGCCTTCTGCGGAGAAAACGTCACGGGCAACGCGGGACTGACCACGATTTCCTCGGACTGGAACGGCGAAGCCTGGGTCATCCAGGAACTGGGGTTCAACCTGGCCCCGGCCGCCGAGATGTCCATCGGATGTCCCGACCCCGAGGCCCTGAACTACGACCCCTGCGCCAACCCGGATGAGACCACGTGCGAGTATGCCGAAAGCGCCGGATGCGACGACCCGCTGGCCTGCAACTTCGACAGCACCGCCACAGGCAATGCCGACTGCGACTACTTCGACACGGAACTCTTCACGCTCGAAGAGAACGACTTCATCGGCCTCATTGACTTCGAAGACTGTGCCAACGGCTACCCGGGAGCCTACTCTCTGCCGGTCCCGCTCGGACAGGACACCGCCGGCGGCCCCCTCTTCTTCACCCTCTTCGACGAGGTCGAGGAATTCCTGATTGAATTCGGATTTGAAATCGCCGCCCAGGACCTCTCCACCGTCACCATGAGCGTCTGCGATACCGTCCTGAACTACAACAGCCTGGTCCTCGGCGACACCGACATGATCTGGGACGGCACGGGGTTCCCCAATGAATTCTACGGCTCCTTCGTGGTGCCCGAGAGCAGCCTGCCCATCGGATGCGCGGACGAGGAAGCCTGCAACTTCGACCCCTGCGTGCACCCCTTCGTGGAGGAGGGCTGCGAATACCTGGACATCGGCACCCTCGAAGGCGACACGATCGTCGAGGCGGGCGGCACCCTGACCTTGACGGCCACCCCAGGGGCCGGCAACGGATTCGAATGGTCGTCGGACTGCGCGAGCATCGAAGACGACAACGAAGTGGTGACCGTCACGGCCACGGAGGACTGCGAAGTCTGCTACCTCGAGTTCAACTCCGACAGCTGCACCGCCGAGCTCTGCGTCAACATCAGCGTGATCACCTCCGTGGACGAGAATGGACGCCTGCCCTGGCAGTTCATGCCCAACCCCGCCGCCGAGGCCCTGCGCGTCGTGTGGGGCGGTGAGGCCAC
>WTID01000235.1 GCA_011522855.1 Flavobacteriales bacterium | reverse complement strand
GAATCCTGTGGGCCGTCCTCCCATTGGATGGTCAAGGGCGCCGTACCCCCGTCGGCGTCAATCAGCGCTGTGCCATCCGCCGTACCCTCGCAGCTCTCCGGGGTCGCCGTGGCCACGACCACGATCGGGTCCGGTTCGACCAAGGTGAGCGTGGTGTCCGCGAGGCAGCCCCGGGCGTCCACCACCCCGACGATGTAGGTGCCGGCAGAGAGGGATTCGAACGGTTCGAGAAGCAAGCCGCCCGGACCCTCAGCTCCCAGCGTGAGGGGCTCAGACCCACCGGAGGCGGTGGCCTCGATGGCGCCATCTCCCGCTCCATGGCAACTGATGGCCGTGCCGCTGGCCGAAAGGGTCAGCGCGGGAAGCGCGGCGATGACCAATGCGGTGTCCCGGGTGCACCCGGCGGCATCGGCCACACTGATCGTGTAGTCCCCAGCGGGCAACCCCACCGTGTCCGCCGCAGCCCAGGTGATGCTTCCATCCGACGATGCGCCGGCGATGGTCAGCGGCTCGGCGCCGCCAGAAACGAGCACCGAGACGGCCCCTGGCGCCGCCTCACACGCGTAATCGAAGGACGTCACGGTCCAATCGAACAAGGTGAAGCCCGCCAAGTCGATCTCCGTGTCGACGGAACAGACCCCATCCGAAACGGAGATGGTGTAGACCCCGGCCGTCAAGCCCGACCACACGGCCGATGTGGGGTCCGACGTGGTCGGAGCGCCAACGGGGTCCGCATTGAAATCATAGGAGGCCGTGCCGCCTGTGGCCGTCACGGCAATGTTTCCGGGTCCGGTGCAGCCCTCGGGCGAGGAAGACGTCTCGATGACAAGCGCCGGGTTTACTGTCCAGGCCGTGTCCGCCGTGCATCCTCGGGTGTCACTGGCCGTGAGGGTGTAGGCACCTGGAGGAAGGGTGGTCCAATCCGATTCAGGCACGGTTCCGGCGGGCCCCTCGAGGGTTAAATCCAAGGGGGCTTCTCCTCCAGTGGCGGTGGCGGCCAAGGAGGCGGAACCGGTTTCGCAGTCCACCACGGTCACCAACGCGGACACCGCGACCGGCGGCAGGGATACGATGTCCCCGGACCACGTGGCCGTGCATCCGTTGGCGTCAGTCAAGTTGCCTTCATACGCTCCCTCGCCCAAGCCGCTCAGCGCCAGGCCGCTGCCCAATGCGCCTTCCGGCCCGGTCCAGAGCACCGTGTAGTCGGGGATGCCCCCGGCCACCGTTGCCGACAAGGCGCCATCGGCGCCATCGCACCCCACTGGAGTCGTTTCCACCTCGAAGACGAGGGGCTCAGGTTCCTGAAGAATGAATCCGGCCTCGGCCACACAGCCGTTGGCGTCGGTGGCGGTCGCCGTGTACTCTCCAGTACCGAGTCCCATGATGGACAGGCCGATTGTCGGGGCCACATCGCCGGTCCACACGACGCTGACGTCCGGGGTGCCCCCCTCGACCACCGCCATGGCGGTGCCGTCCTCATCGCCGAAGCAGGAAGGCATGGTGGCGAGAACCGACACGGCCAGGCTGTCCGGCCCGTCCAACGCGACGAGCGTATCGAGGGTGCACCCGAGTTGATCCGCGATGCTCACTCCGTAGAGGCCTGTGGCCAAGCCCGTTTGGGACAATCCCGTGCCGATCACCTCGAGGGTGCCCAGGTCCACCCACGTCGCCGAATGCGGTGCAAGGCCGCCCGACACGAGGGCGGTGATGGCGCCCGCATCCGCGCCCACACCGGCCGCACAAGGCGGGGGGGTGATGTCAAAGTCGACCGCAATCGCCTCCGGTTCCGTCAGTTCAACCGAGCCTGCGGCCGTGCACCCAGCCGCGTCGGTCACGTCGTAAGCGTAGAGTCCCGCGGGTTGTCCGTTGAGGAATTCGCCTGTGGCGGAACCGCCTGAAGGCAGGGTCCAAACCACCGAGTAGGGGGCTGTGCCGCCCATGGGGACCACGCCCACTGTGCCATCGGACAGGCCGGGACAGGTCGGGGCGGATGAGAACGCCTCGGCAGACAGGACGTCCGGCTCTTCCACCGTCACGACGCCCATGCCCAGACAACCGTCTGCTGCAGTGACCTCGACCGCATAGGCGCCGGGCGCCAGACCGGTCAACGTATCCAGTGCCGCTCCGCTCGCCGAGAACCCACCAGGCCCCGTCCACTCGTAGAGCACAGCCCCGGAGAACACCGCCCAGGCAGTGCCGTCCGCATCGCCGTTGCACGACACAGGCAAGGACCCCGTTTCGACGTCAACCGGCGGGGGGTCATTCAGGGTGACAGTGGTGGACATGGCACAGCCTCCGGAGTCCGTTGCGGTCACGGTGTAGGCCCCCGCCAGCAGGCCGGTGATGTCGGCCCCGGTTCCCACGGGGTTGCCTTGGCCATCCGTCCAGGAAAACGTGAAGGTGCCGCCAAGGCCACCTGTGGCCACGGCTGACGCTGAGCCGTCGTCGAACCCGTTGCAGCTGGGGTCCGTACCGAAGGCCAAAACCTCGACCGGCGGAATCTCCACCACGACGATGTCCTGGTCGCTGCAGCCATTGTCATCCGTCGCGGAAACCAGGATGACCTGCTCACAGATGCCCGTGCCCACAGGACCGGTTTCCACGGCGTCGTGAGACCAGCTGTAGGTGATGGGCTCCACGCCGAAGTTGGGCGTGACGGTGACCTCGCCCGAACACGGGTCGTCGCAGGTTGGCAGTTGCGAAACCGCAGCCGAAATGAAGAAGGGGAACGGCTCGTTGAGGGTGGCGCCCAGCGCCGGGCACCCCGGGACGAAGGCGAGGTAGCTGCCGGGTCCGAGGCCGGATTGGACCGCCCCGAACAGGGTGTCTCCCTCGATCAACCAGTACACGTCGGCCCCGTCCACGCCATCGGGAAGGGCCACGGTGAGGACCCCGTCATCCGCCCCGCTGCAGGAAATGGGCTGGAGCACCTCGATTTCATCGGGACACTGCGCCGCCGCTTGGCTGCCCAGGCCGGAAAACAAGAGAAGCAGGAACAGGCCGAGACCGGAGCCCTGCCGTTGCAGGGAGGTGGAGGGGCCGTATGCTCTGCGGGGGAGGTTCATCAGCGTGACGTTTCCTCTACGGACGGGATGGGTTGAGGTTCCATTCTCATCACTGGAATGCGGCGCAAGGGACATGGCTGCCCTTGACGGGACAGGCCAGGATGCCCAAGGTGAATTCATGCGTGCTGGACGCGGCCTGACTCAGCGGGCCCACATTCCAGTCATAGGCATAGCCCACGGTGACGTTCTCCATCAGCTTCAGGGTGAACAGTCCGCTCAACGCCGTCTCGTTGCGGTAGGCCACACCGAACCGGATGACCTCATCGTAGTCGAACAGCGCCTGCACGTCAACGGCCACGGGCGCCCCGGCCGAGAATCGCAGGGAGCCTGCGGGATGGAAGCTCCATGGCCCCTCAAGGCGAATCAAGGACCCGCCGTAGAAGCCCACGTGGCGCCGGAACCGGGTGTCCAGGCCCCACTGGTCGACCGAAGGCTCAATCAAATTCTGCACCGAAAGCCCCCAGAAGGTGTACTTGTTGTAGGTCCAGACGCCGAAGTCGAGCGTCGGGGCCAGAAGTTGGTTGGCGTTCGACGTGATCGCCGGATCGTTGCCCGCCTGGAAATCCGGCAGCACGATGTCACCGAGGGCGAGGCGGTACTGCATGAACCCAAAGGCGGCACCCGCCGCCAGGCGCCAGCCCTGCGCCATGTTCATGTGGTAGGCATAGGCCAGGTCCAACTGCGTGAACCCGTACGGTCCCGCGGAGTCATCCGTAACGCGGCCACCGAATCCGTGGATGTTGCCGCCGGGCGACCGGGCGATCTCCCCCTGCAGGTTGGCGAACGCCGTCTGGGGAGCGCCGTCGAAACCGGCCCATTGCTGGCGGTAGCCGGCCTTGAGTTCAAGGCAATCGGAGAAGCCGGCAAAGGCGGGGTTCTCCTGGAAATAGTTGAACTGCCAATTGGTGCGCAGCGGAAGTTGCTGGGCGTCGGTCGTCCCGAGGAAAGCCATGAGGAGGCCGAGGACGGCGGCGAGGCGGAAGGAGAAACAGTGGATCTTCATCGGATGATCGCCACGTGGCCGGTTTCCGGCGGAATGGGGAGTTCCGCGTCGTTGAGTTCGATGACGTAGTAGTACGTGCCCGGGGTCAGGGGATTTCCGGAGCGCCCCGTGCCGTCCCAGGGTTGGGCGTAGCCGAGCGAGCGGTGGACCAATTGGCCCCAGCGGTTGAACACCTCCACCTTGGCGCCCGGGAAAGCGGCGATGCCGTCGATTCCCCAGAAGTCATTCACGTTGTCGCCGTTGGGGGTGAAGCTGTTCGGCACGCTGATGGGCGATCCCACTGTCACCGTCACCGAGCTGCTGACCTGGCAGTCGCCGATTTGACCGTCCACCTGGTAGGTGATGGTCTCCGCCGGGGTCACGGTCGTCGTCGCGGCACCGGGATCGGAGAGGTAGAAATCCGGCGACCAGACGTATCCAAAGACCGGGTCGCCCCCCACCACCGTCAATTCTGCAGAGGAGCCGGGAATCAGGGTGTGGTTGCAGCAGGCGTCCATCGTCACGCCATCCCCTTCGAGCTCGACCACCATCGCGCACAGCGTGTCCGCCGGATCGTGCTGGGTGCCGATGAGCAGGAAATACTCGCTGTTGTGGTCGAGTGTGGAGGACTCCCAGACCAGGTCATCCGTGCCGGAGATGCAGGGGCCCATCGCCGTGATGGCCGCCGGATCGCAGGGGTCGCCCGTGGCGCTGACCACCACGGCGGACAGGGTGTCCGGACCGGCGGCTCCCTCGCAGGACACCTGGGAAATGCGGATCCGGGCACTGCCTGGATTTGCAAAATCGTGGTCGGAACGGAAGCGCATCACAGCCACGTGGGTCGCGTCGATGCACTCGAAATTGAGAAAGGCGTCCGCATCCGGGAGGACGAACACCGATTGCGGAGCCTCGGGACAGAGCAACTGCGGGTCCGAGCAAGTCTGCGCGGAGAGCGGCATGGAGGCCATCCAGAGCGCCGATGCGCCGAGGAACAGCCGTGTGGTGAATCTGCACATGGGTGTATAATCGAAGGTAGCCGAGCAGGCGGCCCGACCTCGCGGACCGTCATCGTTTATCCACAACGGCGGGTGTGCAGGGTGCGTTGCCCGGAAGGGTCAATCCGCGAGCGCAATCAGCACGGCATCCTTCTCCACGGCCTCGCCGGGCGCCACCAGGATGGAGCCGATGGAGCCCTCTCCTCCAGCGCGGAGGACGTTTTCCATCTTCATCGCCTCCAGCACGAGCATGGGGTCACCTTCGGCCACCGGTTGTCCGGGCTCGACGAGCACCTCCAGCACTTTGCCCGGCATGGGCGCGCGCAACTCCTTCGAGGCCGACGCGCCGGCCTCCTCCAGTCCCATGCGCTCCATGAGCTGTTCGCGGAGGCCATGGACACTCCAGCGGTCAGATGCCCCGTCCAGGCGGATGTCCCAGGACCCGTCGCCCAGTGAGTCCAGCGTGACCCGATGGTTGCGATGGCCAATGCGGACCCACCAAACCCCGCGCGCATCGCAATGTGCGGTCCACCCTTCTGGCGTGTCGGGAGTCGGGTTCCCCTCGGGGTCGCGGTACGTGGCCATGAACGGCAATTTACCCACGAACCCGCCCGAACTTGCCGTTCATGGCCGGTCTCTATGTGCACATCCCTTTCTGCGCCCGGGCGTGCACCTATTGCGACTTCCACTTCACGACCCGCCTCGGCGACCGGAAAGCCATGGTCGAGGCCCTGATCGCCGAGTTGCGGTCCGCCCTGCCCGCGTGGTCGGGGCAGACCTTTACCACGCTGTATTTCGGCGGCGGCACCCCCAGCGTCCTCACGCCGGCCGAACTCTCCGCCATCGCCGCAACCGCCATGGAGAGCGCCGACTGGGCCTTGGAGGAATGGACCGTGGAGGCCAACCCGGAAGACCTCGATGGCGGGACCCTCGACGGACTTCGGGCAGCCGGGGTCGACCGGCTCAGTATCGGCGTCCAGAGCTTCCAACCCGAGGTCCTCGATTGGATGAACCGGCTGCATGGCGCAGCCGGGGCCAAGGAGGCGGTGGAGCGTGCGGCGGTGGCCGGATTTGAGCACCTTTCCCTCGACCTCATCTACGGTGTGCCCGTCGGTGGTGAAAACCGCTGGGAACAGGACCTCGGCCTCGCCTGTGCGCTTCCAGTCGACCACCTCAGCTGCTACATCCTCACCGCCGAACCCAAGACCCTGTACGGACACCAATTGGCCTCCGGCACCCTCTCCCCCCCTCCGGACGACCGGGTCCTCGAAGAGTATGCCCGCCTGTGCGAAGGGACGAAGGGAGCGGGATTCGAACACTACGAGGTCTCCAACTTCGCCCGGCCCGGAGGGCGAAGCCGGCACAACAGCGCCTACTGGAACGGCACGCCCTACCTCGGCATCGGGCCCGGTGCCCACAGCTTCCTCGACGGACGGAGGTGGTGGAATGCCCGGTCCAATGCCCGCTACCTCCAGGCCGCCGCGGCCGACGACTTCACGGGTCAGCAGGAGGCCGAAACCCTGGACGCCAGGGACCACTTCAACGAAGCGCTCATCACAGGATTGCGGCGCATCGAAGGCGTGAATCCGGCGGACCTCCTCCATCAGACAGGCGTCGATGTCTCCGCCCAGCCGGCGCTTCAGGACCTGGTGGAATCGGGACGATGCGAGTGGGTGGATGGACGGTTGCGCATCCCGCAGGCGCAGTGGCCGCTTGGGGATGCCATCACCCGGGACCTCATGGTGTGACCATGCCGGAGGCCGCCCGGGCCCGTCGTCGCTTGAGGAAGACGTCCAGGAAGACACTCAGGATCAGCACACAGGCCCCGCCATAGAACCCGGGTGGCATGACCTCTTCCTGCCCAAACACCACCAGCGCCAGCAGGATGGCGTACACCGGCTCGAGGTTGATCGCCATGGCCACCGTGAACGGACTCAAAACGCGCATCACCTCCACCGTGATGGCGAAGGCCATCGAGGTGGCGATCAAGCCAAGCAGCAACAGCCACCCCCAATCCGATGGACCCGGCCACGAGGCCGACCACTCTCCGGTGGCGACGAGCACGGTGCCCAAGATGAGGCTGGCCACCGCCAGCTCGAGGCGCGAAACGGACAGCGAAGCCGCCCGTTGGCTCCAAACACTGTTGAGCGTGCCGAACAGTGCCGCACAAAAGGAGCTGATGAGCGCGAGCACCATCCCCCACCCATAGCTCACGTCCACCCGGTACATCCACCACAGGCCAAACAGGGCCACGAGACCGAGCAGCAACTCCGAGGGGTCCAGCTTGCGGCGACGGACCACAGGTTCAATGAGGGCCACGAAGAAGGGCGCAGTCGCCATCACGGCCAGGGCGAGAGATACGGTAGACGCCTTGATGGCCGCGAAGAAGGTGACCCAGTGGAGGGCCACCAGGACGCCGGTTCCCGCCACGGGCAG
>WTID01000089.1 GCA_011522855.1 Flavobacteriales bacterium | reverse complement strand
GGCATCGAGGAGATCCGGCCGCAGATTGCCACTCAGACGTTCAATCCCAACAATTCATAGCCGCATCGATTCCCGTGTCGATTCCCCCGAACTTTGTCCCTCATGAAAGTCGAACAGATCTATACCGGCTGCCTCGCCCAAGGCGCCTATTACATCGAGTGCTGTGATGAGGCCGTCGTGATCGACCCGCTGCGGGAGGTCCAGCCTTACCTCGATCGCGCGGAAGCCGGTGGCAAGAAGATCAAGTACATCTTCGAGACGCACTTCCACGCCGACTTCGTTTCCGGGCACGTGACCCTGTCAGAGAAGACGGGTGCCCCCATCGTGTTCGGCCCCAACGCCAACCCCACCTTCGACGCGCACATCGCCACGGATGGTGAGGTCTTTCAGGTCGGGAAGGTGACCATCGAGGTCCTGCACACCCCAGGTCACACGATGGAGTCCACCACGTATCTGCTCCGTGACAAGGAGGGCAAGCCGCACGCCATCTTCACGGGCGACACGCTCTTCCTCGGCGACGTGGGGCGTCCGGACCTCGCCCAAAAAGGCGCGGACATGACCCAGGAGGACCTGGCCGGCATCCTGTATGACAGCCTTCGGAACAAGATCATGACCCTGCCTGACGACGTCATCGTCTACCCCGGGCACGGTGCGGGTTCGGCCTGCGGAAAGAACATGAGCAGCGAGACCGTCGGCTCCGTGGGTGACCAGAAGGCGAGCAACTATGCGCTGCGGACGGACATGACCAAGGACGAGTTCGTGGCCGAGGTCACGGACGGCCTGCTGCCGCCCCCAGCTTACTTCCCGCTCAATGTCAAAATGAACAAGGAAGGGTACGCCCCCATCGACGACGTGCTCGCCCAGGGCACCCGGCCCCTCTCCCCCGACGCTTTCGAGGCTGCGGCCAACGAAACGGGCGCCGTGGTGCTGGATGTCCGCGGCAAGGACGCCTTCCACGAAGCCCATGTTCCCCGCAGCACCTTCATCGGGCTTGACGGCAACTTTGCCCCGTGGGTCGGCACCATGATCGTCGACGTCCAGCAGCCCATCCTGCTCGTCTGCGAGGAAGGAACGGTGAACGAAGCGGTCACCCGCCTCTCCCGCGTCGGATTCGACAATGTCCTCGGCTGCCTCGAAGGTGGCGTGACCGCCTGGCAGGCCGCTGGCAGGGAGGTGGACCGCATCACCTCGGTGACCGCCGATGTGTTCGCCGGCCTCGCCAAGGCCGGTGATGTGGCGGTGATCGATGTCCGCAAGCCAGGTGAATTCGCTTCGGAGCATGTGCTCAACGCAGAGTCGATGCCGCTGGCCGCCCTCAACGGACACCTGGCCGAACTTCCGAAGGACACCCCCTTCTACCTGCACTGCCAGACCGGCTACCGCTCCCTCATCGCAGGCAGCATCCTGAAGGCCCGTGGATACCACAACGGCATTGACGTCCAAGGCGGTTTCGAAGCCATCAAGGAGACCGATGTCCCGGTCAGCGACTGGGTCTGTCCCTCCACCCTCTAAGGTTTGGTCCAATCGATTCGAATGCGCTAATTTTGGCGCCCCTTCCGGAGATGTCCGGATGTCACACCCAGGTGGCGAAATTGGTAGACGCGCAGTCTTCAGGCGGCTGTGCCTTCGGGCGTGCTGGTTCGAGTCCAGTTCTGGGTACTTGTAAACCGCTCCTCATTCGAGGGGCGGTTTTCTTTTGGCCTCGAATCCGAAGCGGGGATCAGGTGTAGACCACGCCGGCGGCCACCGTGAGGCGCGTGCCGGGGTCGACGAGGATGAACGAGCCCGTCGTACGGTTGCGGCGATAGTCGTCGACCAGCATCGGCGATGCCGTGCGGATGCGGACCCGGGCGATGTCGTTCATGCCGATCTCGATGTCGTCCTCGATGCGGTGGAGCGTGTTGATGTCCAGCTTGTAGACGACCTCCTTGACGACGGCCTTGGCCTCGCGGGAAGTGTGGCGGAGCTCGAATCGGGTGCCAGGCCGCATGGGCTGTTCGGACAGCCAGCAAATGCGGGCGTCGAGGTCCTGCATGCTGTCGGGCTGGTTGTTCTCGCGGACGAGCATGTCGCCGCGGCTCAGGTCGATGTCGTTGGCGAGGGTCATCACCACGCTCTGCGGCGGAAATGCCTTCTCGACCTTTCGGTCGCCGATGGCGATGGAGGTCACCGTGCTGCTCAAGCCGCTGGGCAAGGCGACCACCTCGTCGCCCACCTTGAAGACGCCCCCGGCCACGCGGCCGGCATAGCCGCGGAAATCGCGGTCGGCGTCGGTCTGGGGACGGATGACATATTGGACCGGGAAACGGCAATCCTGCAGGTTGCGGTCGGCCGCCACGTGCACGTGCTCGAGGTGATGGAGCAGGGTTGGGCCATCATACCAGGCCATCTGCTCGGATCGGTCGACCACATTGTCCCCCTGCAGGGCGCTGATCGGGATGAACTTGATGTCCGGGATGTCGAGCCGGCTGGAGAAGCTGCGGAAGGCGTCCACGATCTCATCGTAGCGCTCCTGGCTCCAGTCCACGAGATCCATCTTGTTGACGCAGACCACCATGTGCTTGATGCCGAGGAGGTGCGTGATGAAGCTGTGGCGGTGCGTCTGCTCCAGCAGACCGGCCCGCGCGTCGACCAGGATGATGGCGAGGTCGGCCGTGGAGGCCCCCGTCACCATGTTCCGGGTGTACTGGATGTGCCCGGGCGCGTCCGCGATGATGAATTTCCGTTGGGGCGTGGCGAAGTAGCGGTAGGCCACGTCGATGGTGATGCCCTGCTCCCGCTCGGCACGGAGGCCATCGGTCAACAGGGACAGGTCGGCCCCGTCGGTGCCGCGCTGGGTCGAGGCCTGCTCGATGCTCTCGAGCTGGTCCTCAAAGATGGTCTTGCTGTCGTACAGGAGGCGACCGATCAACGTGCTCTTGCCGTCGTCGACGCTGCCTGCCGTGATGAAGCGAAGGAGTCCTTGTGCCATGGTGTCGTTCTATTCTCCGTCCTCAGAAGTAGCCTTCCTTCTTGCGGTCCTCCATGGCCGACTGGCTGCGCTTGTCGTCCATGCGGCCACCACGCTCCGTCTTGCGGGCTGCGGCCACCTCGCCGATGATCTTCTCGAGCGTGTCGGCATCGCTCTCCACGGCGCCCGTGATGGTCAGGTCGCCGAGGGTCCGGAAGCGGACCTGCAGGGTCTCCGGCTTCTCGTCGGGCCGGAGGTTCAGGTACTCGCTGTAGGCCAAAATCTGGCCGTTGCGGCGGACCACCTCGCGTTCGTGGGCGAAGTAGAGACTGGGGATGGCGATGTTCTCGCGGAGGATGTAGTTCCAGATGTCGAGCTCCGTCCAGTTGTTGAGCGGGAAGACCCGAAAATGCTCGCCGGGCTGGTGCTTGCCGTTGTAGAGGTCCCACAGCTCCGGGCGCTGGTTCTTGGGGTCCCACTGGCTGAAGTCGTCCCGGTGGCTGAAGAAGCGTTCCTTGGCGCGGGCCTTCTCCTCGTCCCGCCGGGCCCCGCCACAGCAGGCGTCGAACTGGTGCTGCTCGATGGTGTTGATCAGCGTGGGCGTCTGAATCCGGTTGCGGGAAGCGTTGAAGCCGCTCTCCTCGGTCACCTCTCCGCGGTCGATCAGGTCCTGGACGCTGCCGACGATGAGCTGGACGCCGAGCTCCTTCACCAAGTCGTCCCGGAACTGCATGGTCTCGGGGAAATTGTGGCCGGTGTCGATGTGGACCAGCGGCATGGGAATGCGCGCCGGCGCGAACGCCTTGCGGGCCAGATGCGTCACGCAGATGCTGTCCTTGCCCCCGCTGAACAGGATGGCCGGCCGCTCGAACTGGGCCGCCACTTCCCTCAAAACATAGATGCCTTCCGCCTCGAGCTCGTCGAGGTGACTCAGGTTGTAATCACTCATCGTTGTTCCTTCCAATGCTTCCATAGCGGAACCAGGCCCGCTCGTGGAAATAATAGAGCACCATCTTGAGGATGCTCTCCGCCACCATGATGCCGCTGGCCGCCTTGATGTCCCCGAATACGACGTACACAAAAGTGAACGTCGTCGCCGAGGCGATGATGCGCCAGGTGATGGTCTTGGCCAAATGCCTCCGGCGGCTCGCTTTCGTTTCCATGGCGTGTTGAGTCAGGAATGTCAAAGGTCGGCATAGCGCCGGACCTCTTGCACGGATTGGGCCACATTGGCCTCTGTGGTGTCCAGGTCGAGGTAATCGGTCTCCGGAGCGCCGTATTCGTCGCTGTGATAATGCTCCCGACCGCGGATCTCCGTCGTGTGCACATAGACTTCCCGGACAGTGGCCCGGGCCTTGAACTCTTCCCGGAGCCACTTGAACGGGGCCACGACCGCCACGATGGCGACCCGGCCCTGGCGACTCAGGTAGAGCGCAATGTCCTGAGCCCGGCGGATGTTGGCCTCCCGGCCTGCCGGGCTGTAGTCAGCGTTGGCCGTCAGCGCCCGAAGATCATCCCCATCCACCAGAAACGTATCCACCCCATCCTTCCGAAGGCTGTCGAGCAAGGCGCGACCGATGGTCGACTTTCCCGCTCCAGGCTGTCCTGTGATCCAGATGATGGGCTGCTCGGCGGCCATGGCCGCGAAGGTACAACCGTCAAGGGCTCCACCGAGGGGGGATTTGCCTTCGCCCACCCCCCTTTCCCGAATTTTTTTTTCGCATTCAATTCTCTGAAAACCAGTTGTTTGAGAATTTTTCTTCGGTTTTTTTTCGCTTCCCTGTAACCCCAAGGGACCCGCTCCGGTATAGGAAAACGGTTTTGGTTACAGCCGCTCCCGCAAGGGAACAGGCGATTTGGTGAAACGAAGGGGTCCTCGAACGCGAGGACCCTTTCCATTTTCAGACGGTTCGTTTCTCAGGCCAGGCCCCCATCCCCCCGTTCCCCGTAACGCACGAAGAAGTGAATCCAGATGGACCGACTCAGCCGTTGGACCAGGGGAAGGAGCGCAAGCAGGGTCACGGTTCCGCTGACCAGGAACACCTCCGGTTGCTCGAAGAACCCCGTGAATTCAATCCATCCGAGATTCCCGAACGTCAGAAGGGCCACGAGCACCGCAATCCAGAGGGCCACGGTCAGCGCATAACTGACGTAGGCCGCCCCGAAATAGAATCCCGGCTCCCGCGTGAAATCCGCCTTGCAGACGGGACATGCCGGTGCGGAATCGTTGATGGTCCGGAGCCGGTAGGCGTTGCGCACCTTGAAGAGCCGGCCCTCGCGACACGCGGGACACCGGAAACGGAGGATGCTGGACAGGAAGGAACGCGGCGGCTTCACGCTCCGAGTTGCTGGAGGGTCACCATGCCGTGGTAGGCCCCACCGAGTTCCATGAGCTCGTCGTGGGTCCCCGACTCGGCGATGCGCCCCTCGGCCATGACCACGATGCGGTCCGCGCGCCGGACCGTGGACAGGCGGTGTGCAATGACGAGCGCCGTCCGGTCTTCCATGATGCGCTCGATCGCTTCCTGGACGAGCCGCTCCCCTTCGGCATCGAGGGCACTGGTTGCCTCGTCCAGCACCAGAATGGGAGGGTCGTGGTACAAGGCGCGGGCAATGGCGAGCCTCTGGCGCTGACCGCCGGACAGGCGACCTCCGCCGTCCCCGATGGGCGTGGCCAAACCGTCGGGCAGGTCCTCGATGAAGGGCAAGGCATTGGCTACCTCCGCCACCGTTCGGATGCGGGCGGAATCAGGGTCGGGATCGAAGAGGGCGATGTTGGCTTCGACCGAATCGTTGAACAGCAAGGGGTCCTGGGTCACAAACCCGATGTGGCGCCGGAGTTCCCCGCTGTCGAGCTGCCGGAGGTTCACACCGTCGACCTCGAGGCTGCCGATGGTGGGATCATACAGGCGCAGGAGCAGGCGGGCCACCGTCGTCTTGCCGCTGCCCGACGCGCCGACCAACGCCACCGTCTCCCCCTTGGCCACCTCGAGGGAGAACCCATCGAGCGCGGGCGAAGCGGCCCCTGCATAAGTGAAGTGGACGTCCCGGAACCGCAGCCCCTCCTCGAAGCGGAACGGGACCGGAGCGGACGGCTCCTCAATCTCGAGTTCGGCCCGCAACACCTCATCGAGTCGGTCGAGCGAGGCGGCGCCCTTCTGCACCTTGAAGATCGCATCGCTCAAGGAGCGCGCAGGCGGGATGATCTGGGAGAACACGACGAGGTAGCCGATGAACAGCTCCCCCTCGAGTCCTTCCCCGCGCAAAACGAGGCGACCGCCCACAGCGAGCAGGATGGCGATGACCGTCATGGACACGAACTCGCTGACCGGAGAGCTTAGGTACTCCCGTTTGTAGAGCTTCCGCATGAGCCGGAAGTAGCCCTGGTTGTGCTCGGCAAACCGGCTCCGAAAGCGGGGTGCGGCGTCGTAGGCCTTGACCACGACCATCGCCCCGAGCGTTTCCTCGAGCCGGCTGATCAGGTCACCGAGTCGCTCCTTGCCCCGACCGGCGGCCCCGCGCAGGGCCGTGGCGATGCGCGAGATGATGAATCCGGCCACCGGCATGAAGACGAGGGCGAAGAGGGTCAATTCCCAGCTGATGGCAAACAGCGTCACCAGCGACAACAGGATCATGATCGGCGCCTTGAACAGGACTTCCAAGGTGCCGATGACGCTGAATTCGACCTCCATCAGATCGTTGGTCATCCGGCTGATGAGGTCGCCCTTGCGCTGCTCGGTGAAGTACCCCACGGGCAAGGCCAACACCCGGTCGAACAGCTGCTCGCGCAGGTCCCGGGCCACCCCGGTTCGGATGGTCGCCAGGCTGTAGAACGAGAGGTAGGTGACGAGGTTCTTGACGAAGGCGAGCACGGCGATGGCGCCGCACATCCACAGCAGGGCCTGCTCGGCACCATGCTCAGCGACCAACGCATCGAGGTGGGCCGAAAGCCGGGCAAACCAAGCCTCGGCTCCCTCCCCGGGTCCAGCAGAGGTCGCGGCCCCGGCCGCCGGCTCCGTCCGGAACAGGATCCGCAAGAAGGGCACGATGGCCAGGAATGTGAAGAGGGACAAGACGGAACCGAGGGCGTTGAAGGCAATGTTGCCCGCCAGGTTCAGGCGGTAGCGGAGGACGAGCCGGAAAAGGTCGCCGAACCGCCTCATGCGCCGGTCGTCCCGAGGTAGTTGTGCGGCGTGATCGCAGACAGCTCGGCCTTGATCGCGTCCGATACGGGCAGTCCCGCGATGAACTCGGCGATGGAGGCGGCATCGATGCCGGCCTTGCCCCGGGTCAGCGCCTTGAGCAGTTCATAGGGCTTCTCTACCCCTTCGCGCCGCAGCACGGTCTGGATGGCCTCGGCGACCACCGCCCACTGGGCCTCGAGATCGGCGTGGAGTCGGGCCTCGTTGAGAAGGAGCTTCCCGAGGCCCTTGCGGAGCGCATTCAGGGCGATGAGGCTGTGGCCCACGGGCACGCCCACGTTGCGGAGGACAGTGCTGTCGGTCAGGTCGCGCTGCAGGCGGCTGATGGGCAGCTTGCGGGCGAGGT
>WTID01000097.1 GCA_011522855.1 Flavobacteriales bacterium | reverse complement strand
GATGTCCTGATCGAGCGGACCCACACCCTGTCGGCCACGGATGGCTGCGGCAACGTGGGCACCGCTTCCTGCACCCAGCTGATCACCTTCGCCGACGTCACCGGTCCCGAGTTGGAAGTCGATGCGCCAAACCCGGCCAACCTCTTCCAGTGCCTCGCCGACACCGACACGACAACCGCCGCCCTCGGCCTGCCGGAGGTGACCGCGGAGGACGCGTGCGGAGGGGACGTGGACATCACCATTACCTATGAGGATGAGGTCACGACGACCTGTTCCGGGGATGACGACACGCCCGAAGGCAGCGCCACGCTGGACCGGACCTTCACGGTGACGGCCACGGACTGCGTGGGCAACACGACCACCGCGACCGTCACCCAGACGGTGAACTTCTTCGATCTCACGGCGCCCGAGCTGGAGCTGACCTGCCCGGCCGATGTGACCCTGGAAGCCGATGCAGATTGCCTCGTCGATTTGGATCCAGCCACGCTGGGCCTGCCGGCAGTGGACGCCACCGACAATTGCGACACGGACGTTGCCTATTCGTTGTCCCATGCGGATACCGAGACGGCCGGGGCCTGCGCCGGAGAGCGCACCATCGTACGGACGTTTACGGTGACCGCCACAGATGACTGCGGTCTTCAGACCACGGCCAGCTGTGAGCAGACCATCCTGGTGCTGGACGTCATCGCCCCCACCGTATTCCTGACCTGTCCGGACGATGCCACCATCGAACTGGATGAGGAGTGCTCTTGGGACGGCGATGCCGGTTCACCGGCAGTCGTGGCCGCGGATGGTTGCGATTCCGACCCCCTCGTGGAGGTGACCTTCCTCGACCACGATACCTTGCTCCTCTGTGGGGACGAAGACGGAATGCAGGAAGGCAGTTTCTCCTTTGTCCGGACGTGGACGGTGGTGGTGACGGACGACTGCGGCAACGCGGAAACCCTCTCCTGTGACCAGAATGTCCAGGTGCTGGACGTCACCGCCCCCGGCAACCACATGCTGGCGACCCTGCCCACCGACACCCTCGTCCTCGATGCGGACTGCATGGTGGACCTCGCACCCGCCATGGAGCCTGAGGCCTCAGCCGAGGATGGGTGCGACTCGGAGGTCGAACTGGGCCTCAGCTACAGCGATGATCCGGCGGTGTATGAGTCCCTTGCGGATGAGGTGAGCCTCGAGATTGATACGCTGTCTCTTTCTGGAGTGCCCGGGGCCACGACCTACCGCCTCTTTGCCCATCTCAACGACCCTGCTGACCGCCTCAGCGCTGTGGTGGGTGAGGGTTTTGATGCCTCCTGGATCACCTCCACCGAACCGTTCTTCCAGCACCCGCTGGGCGGCTCGACTCCGACGGCGATCGATCCGGTCCTCTTCACGCTGTACCCGGAGCTCGAGCAAGACTCTTGGGTGACCATCGGCATCGATGGTCCGCCGGATGCAGCGGCCAATGAGGTAGGCATCCAGCTTGTCGAGTCTTCGCCTTGGGCCAGTCGATTCGAGATGGGCAACTCCATTGCCCTGAACAGTGCGTACGGCGATGGCTGGTTTGCCCTGCCGACGGCCTCCAATGGAACGCCCGATGGCGATGGCCGGGTGTTGCTCGCCCAGTTGACCACGACCGGTCACCTGAGTGGACAGCTGTATCTGCAGGTACTCGAAGGCGGCGTCGGTGGCAACGACGTGCGCTACACCCTGACCTTCGGCAACGCGTGCACCGATGAGGATGGCCAGCAGGAGGGCAGCTACACCTTTGTGCGGACGTGGCTCAGCACGGCCACGGATGACTGCGGCAACACCTCCGAGGTGAGCAGCTTCCAGAACATCGCCGTGCTCGACACCACGGCGCCCCAGTGGACCCACACCTGTGGCCTGGCCAATGGCGAGGTGGTGACCCTGCCGTGTGCGGGCGAAGGCATCCTCGACTTCGATCCGCTCCCGGATCCGTGCTTGACGGAGGCCGTCGACAATTGCGACACCGAGGTGGGCATCGCCCGTTTCGACGATGTCGAGGCGGATGCGCCGACCGATGGGGCCTGCAACGTGTGCGCTCCGTCCGATCCGGCACCCCTCGACGGGGGCTTGACCTGCGATGGGGAAGGGCCGGAATCCATGCGCCTCTTCAATTTCAACGGAGAAGCCAACACCGCATTCGTCCTGGAGTCCGCCGAGGTCTCCCGGTTCAGCGTCGGGTGCGACAGCACGATTGCCGTCACGCTCCACCTGACCGATGGAGCAGGGGGTGGATTCCTGTTCGAGGCCGACTATGAAGGCGGCTGGGACTGGGACGCCTGGAACGGCGATGGCCACCCCGGGGCGCCGCTCGTGGAGGGCACCTACAAGAAGGATTGTGCCGAGGTGTATCCGGGTGAGCCGATCTGGCTCGACTGGCACTACTTCGTGATGACGGGTGGTACCCTCAGCGGCACGGGCACGTTCTCCGGTTCCGAGTTCACCCTGGCCCACCAGCCGGCCAACCAGTACTTCGGATTCCAGGTCGGTCTGGGAGCCAACAACAAGAACGAGGCCTACGGTGCCAGCGGCTGGTTCTTCTGGGAGGGCAACCTCGTCGTGGACGGGGTGTCGCAGGGGAACATGGCCTCGAGCGGCGACATCTTCGTCGACCTCGACTGCTGCCTGCCGTGGGAGGCCGAGCACGATTACGTCGCGCAGGATGACTGCGGCAACGGCATCACCTTCGAGTACACTGTGGTCAACACGGGCGAGACCGAAGCGGATGGAGCCGGCCTCTCCGGCGGTTCCCAGCACCAGTCCGGTCCGGCCGTCATTGGCGGCGGTCCGGCGGACAAGCAGCCGTTCAGCATCCTCGGTCTGATGCCCAACCCGACGTCCGATCTGGCACAGCTCCAGTTCGAGGTCTCGGAGGCCCAGCGTCTGACGATCCGACTGCACACCATGGACGGTGCCTTCCTCGATGACATCTTCGATGGCACGGTCCAGCCGGGGGCGATCTATCAGGTGGACATCGAGGCGGGAAGCCTGTCGTCCGGCCTGTACCAGCTCCGCATTTCCGGCGGGGTCCACAGCGAGGTCCGCAAGCTTCTCGTGACGGAATAAGGAACATGTAATCCTACCAAACCAATATATAACCAACCCTGAAGAGGGCTCTGAAAGGCAGAAAATGCCTTGAGGGGCCCTTTTCTATTGGCTTTTGTGGGCTTGGTCCTCATTTTGTGAGCACGTATGTAATTCGACGGCAATCGTAGGGCAATGCAGAACTTGAACAAGACCAAAACCGTCTTGTCATGCTCAGCACTCGCTGCTACCCTGTCGCGTCCATTTTCGCGGCCCTTTTCCTCTCTCTCAACGCCCTCGCCCAGGCTCCCGGATCCACCCCTGCGGCCGACTATTTCGTGCACCACAAGCACGCCAGTGTGACCCAGTCCGCCAACCAGAATTTTGGATCAGCTGTGGCCATCAGCGGAGATGTACTGCTCTCGGCTGACCCAGATGAGAACATCGAGATCCTTCGCAAACAAGGCGATGGATCATGGGCCTATGAGGCTTCCCTGACGTCGCCGGATGCTGACATTGCATTCGGTCAGCGTCATGCACTCGCCACCAATGGCGACTGGATTGCCGTCGGAGCCAAACTCGATGACACCTTCGGGCTCAATTCCGGTGCCGTCCACATGTACAAGTTCGACGGTGCGGATTGGGAATACCGGGGTGCCCTCAGCCACATGGCGCCGCACGGGAGCATCGTGACCGACCAGTTCGGCATGGCCCTCGCCATGGACGGAGACCGGATGGTTGTGGGATCCCGCGCCGAGAATGGCGTAGGCGCTGCGGGTGCCGTGCACTACTTCACCTACAACACCTGGCTGGACATGTGGCTCGAAACGGGCTTCATCGCCAGTGAGCACACGGAGGGGAACTCCACCAGCAAGTACGGTGAGAGTGTGGACATCTCCGGAGACTGGATGATCGTCGGTGAGCACCGCAACAACACCAATGGACAGTATGCCGGTGCCGCCCACATCTATCAGTTCTACAACCAGTGTTGGCACCACGCGGAGACCTTCTACGGCGATGCCGAGTGGAACTGGCTGGGCTACGACGTGGCCATCAGCGGCACCAATGCCGTCGCCGGTGCCCCTTACGCGGACACCGATGGTCTCAACGAAGCCGGTGCGGCGAAGCTGTACCAGCTTTTGCCCTTCAGTGGAACCGAATCCTTCTGGAATGAGACGTTTGACGTCACCGCTCCGATCCCTGTGCAGGGCGATTGGTTCGGTCTGTCCATCGACATTGACGAGGATCTGCTCCTCGTGGGAGCGCCGCGTGACGATGACGACGTGATCAACGGCGGCGTTGGCTACTTCATGTTCGATTGCACCACGGACAACTTTGACTGTGTGGCGGAGGGTCTCGCTTGTGATGCGATGCAGAATGACCGGCTCGGCATGGATGTGGCACTGAGTAACGGCCTCGCCGTGATCGGAGCCCCGTTGGACGACAACATCTTCACGGATGCCGGTTCCGCCTATGTGCTTGGTGCCAATGATGTGGGTTTTGCCTGTGACCTGACGGCACCGGGCGCTCCGATGGTCGACCTCGTGGACGAGAATGACTCCGGTGCGGACAATGAGGACAACCTCACCCGCCACACTTCGCCCGACTTCGATGTCTTCCTTCCCGGAGGCGGAACGATGGCCCTCATGAGCGGCGTCACGGCGCAAGCGGGCGACGTCCTCGTGTGGACCCTCGATGGCACGACCGAGAGCGAAATGGTGTTCCTGACTCAGGACGACATCGACAACGGGTATGTGACCATGCAGTTCATCTACCCCGGGCCGGTGCTCCCGGACGGGGTGTACACGTATTGCGCCTACATCATTGATGTCTTCGGGAACATCGGCGCAACCGATTGCCTGACCATCACCATTGACAATGAGGATCCCGAGCCCAGCTTCGCCGGCGGTGCGGAATATGACACCTCCAACACCGACGATTACGGCGCGTTCCTTCCGGGAGCCATGTCCCCTGAGGAGTGCGAGGAACTGGCCGCTGCGGCCGGCGGAACCTGGGATGGCACCTTCACGGATGCCGGGACTTTGATGGTCTCACCGGGGTGCTACAATGTCGGAGCTGGCACCTACGAGTGGCAGACCTACGCCACCTTCCTGCCGGACACCACGCTGTATCTCGATGCCTCGGGCAACGTCACGCTCGACTTGTCCTCAGCCGACAACATCACCGCCACGGACAACATCGCCATCGACACGGTGTACGCGGACCTGACGGACTTCGATTGCGACGACGCCGGGATGACCCTGCCGGTCACGGTGACTGCCGTGGACATGGCTGGCAACCTGGGCACGATCACCGTCCAGGTCGAGATTCTCGATGAGGTAGCGCCAGAAGCCCTCGCCCAGGACCTCACGGTTCAACTCGATGCCACCGGCGCCGGTTCCATCACGGCCGAGGACATCGACAACGGGTCCAATGACGCCTGCGGCATCCAGAGCCTCGCCCTCGATGTTACGTCTTTCGACTGTGCGGATGTGGGCGCCAACACGGTGACCCTGACAGTGACGGACAACAATGGCAACGTAAGCACGGCCACGGCCACCGTGACGGTGGAGGACAATGTCGCGCCGACCGTCGTCACGCAGAACATCACGGTTCAGCTCGATGCCTCCGGTGCCGGTTCCATCACGACCGCCGACATTGACAATGGCTCCAGCGACGCCTGTGGCATCCAAACCATGGCCCTGGACATTACGTCCTTCGGCTGCGCCAACGTGGGCGCCAACACGGTGACCCTGACGGTGACGGACAACAACGGCAACAGCGCATCGGCAACCGCCACCGTCACGGTGGAGGACAACGTCGCGCCGACGGCCATTGCCCAGAATTTGACCGTCGAACTCGACGCTTCGGGTGCAGCGAGCATCACAGCCGATGAGGTGGACAACGGATCCAGCGACGCCTGCGGCATTGCTTCCCTGTCCCTGAGCCAGACGGCGTTTGATTGTGACGACCAGGGCGACAACACGGTGACCCTGACGGTGACGGACAACAATGGCAATGTGAGCACGGCTACGGCCACCATCACGGTTCTTGACCTCGTCGATCCGACGGCGGCGGCCCAGGACATCACGGTGCAGCTCGATGCGACAGGCAACGCCAGCATCACCGCCGCCCAAATCGACAACGGCTCCGATGACACTTGTGGCGGCATCGCCAGCATGACGGTGTCCCCGGACAACTTTGATTGTGACGACCTCGGCGACAACACGGTGACCCTGACGGTCTTCGATGGGTCCGGCAACTCCGCCACGGCAACGGCCACGGTGACGGTAGAGGACAACGAGGCGCCCGCCCTGAGCGGCATGCCGGCCAACATCACCCAGGCCAGCGACGCTGGGGACTGCAGTGCAGCCGTCTCTTGGACGGCCCCCACGGCGAGTGACAACTGCTCCGCGACGATCACGAGCTCCCACGCCAGTGGGGACACGTTTGCCGTCGGCACGACGACGGTGACCTACACGGCCACCGATGCCGCCGGCAACACGGATTCCGCCAGCTTCACGGTGACGGTGACCGATGGCGAGGCCCCAGCCATCAGCGGCATGCCGGCCGACATCACCCAGACGGCGGATGCCGGATCCTGTGGTGCAGCCGTGTCGTGGATCGCGTCGGCAGCTCCGATCGCATTGAGCGCCAGCAGCCTGATCGATGCCGGTCCCAACGGAAATTGGCCGCATGTGGTGACGCTCACCACCAGCGCCGACCCGACGAGTGGCAATCAGCAGACTTTGGAAATCAACGTGACCTCCTTGCCTTCTGGTGGGGCCAACTACCGCGTGGTGAAAACGGTCGCCAATGGCAACTGGTTCCAGGCCAACCCCCAGCCGCTCTCACTGGGCATGAACACGATCACGGTGAGTGGCGTGTCCTTCCAGCGCAGCGTCAAGGTTCAGTTCTCCGACGGAGATGTCGAGTTCGACGCCCTGGCCATCAATGGTGAGGAGCAGATGTCCGCGACCCTGTCGACGGGCACGAGCGACCTCTTTGCTCCCGGCCCGAATGCGACGTGGACGCACGTGTACACGGCCACGACGGCTGCGGATCCGAACAGCGGTGACCAGCAGGTCGTGGAGATCAACGTGACGGCCCTGCCGTCGGGTGGCGCCAACTACCGCGTGGCCAAGACGGTGGCCAATGGCAACTGGTTCTTCGGCAATGCGCAGGCCCTGTCCCTCGGAAGCAACACCATCACGGTGAGCGGAGTGGCCTTCCAGCGCACCGTCAAGATCCAGATGTCCAGCGGAGACATCGAGTTCGACTCCCTCGTCCTGAACGGCGAGGAGCAAGTCAGCGATGGTGCTCCCACGGCCAGCGACAATTGCGCTGTGGCTTCTTTGACTTCGACCCACGACAGTGGCGACACCTTCCCGGTGGGCACCACGACGGTGACCTACACCGCGACGGACATCCATGGCAATACGACGACCAGCTCCTTCACGGTGACGGTGACCGACGA
>WTID01000222.1:6187-7800 GCA_011522855.1 Flavobacteriales bacterium | reverse complement strand
GCAGACTGGATGTAGGAGGAGGTGGGGCCTTGGCTCACGCCCCAAAGGTACCACGCGGACCGGGTCAGGGTCAGTGACGATCCGGGTCAGGCCCGCCTCAATCCGGACTTCCGGGATGGACGGGACGGGCTGAACGCCGGGCGGTCCGTCCGGCTCAGCGTCTGGCCGGCCCGGTCCCTCCGCAGGGCCTCGAGGGCGAGGGAAAGCGAGCGCCTTGCGGAACCGAGTCGGGCTCCGATGTCCCCTTCGTGGTCCCCGTTGCGGGAGGTCCGTTCGATGTGCAGGATGTCGTCGAGCAGGGGTTGCATGCCCAGCATGCTGATGCTGCTCCGCGCCTTGTGCGCGAGGGGATGGAGATCCCGCCATTCCCCGCGACTCCAGCGCGCCTCCATCTCGTCGAGATAGCAGGGCACCTGCTCCTCAAAAGAATCCAGGATGCGGCGAACCATGGCGTCGTTGCCTTGGAACACCTGCTGGAGGTAATCGAGGTTGTAGTGCACTGAGGACATGCGTGAATCGACGGAATGGAATCCGACACGCACTCTACGGGAATTGCGGGGGAAAGGTTACCGATATTGCAGCATGACCGAGGGCCCGCAGGCAGGCAAGCGCATCGTGGTGACCGGAGGCGCCGGTTTCATCGGCTCCCACACCGCTGTCGCCCTCGTTGAGGCCGGCTATGACCCCGTCCTCGTGGACGACCTCAGAAACAGCCGGGAAGAGGTCGTCGACGGCATCCGGCGCATCCTCGACCGGGAGGTCGAATGGCACCGTGTCGATTGCGGAGACGCCGACGCAATGGCCCCCGTCTTGGACCGGCCGGTTCATGGCGCCATCCATTTTGCGGCGGACAAGGCCGTCGGGGAAAGCGTCGAACAACCCGAGAAGTACGTCGACAACAACATTGGCGGCACGGCCCGTTTCACCGCTCTGCTCCGTCGCCACGGGGTCCGGCATCTGGTCTTCAGCTCTTCCTGCACCGTCTACGGGGAGGCCGAAAACCTCCCTGTCTCCGAGACGGCCCCCATCCTGCCCGCCGCCTCGCCCTACGGATTCACCAAGCAGGCCTGTGAAACCCTGCTCCACCAGGCCCACGAGGCGGCCGGTGGAAATCTCGGGGTCGCGCTGTTGCGGTACTTCAACCCCATCGGCGCGCACCCCAGCGCCGAGATCGGAGAGTTGCCACTCGGCCCGCCGGCCAACCTCGTGCCCTTCCTGACCCAAGCCGTGGCCGGATTGCGGGGGCCGCTGACGGTCTTCGGGGATGACTACCCCACCCCGGACGGCACCTGCATCCGGGACTACCTCCACGTCTGCGATCTGGCCGAGGCCCACGTGTCGGCCCTGCGTTGGCTGGAAGGAAACGAAGGCCGACTCGAGACGTTCAACCTCGGAACCGGCCAGGGCTCCAGCGTGAAGGAGGTGATCGCCGCCTTCACCACCGCCACCGGCCTGGACGTGCCCCATCGCATGGGGCCCAGGAGGTCGGGAGATGTGACGGCGATCTATGCCGACCCCGCCAAGGCGGCCAAGGAATTGGACTGGCGGACGGAGCGGTCCCTCGAGACCTGCCTGGCGGACGCCTGGCGCTGGCAGCAGCGCCTGGGGCGGAA
>WTID01000222.1:0-6087 GCA_011522855.1 Flavobacteriales bacterium | reverse complement strand
GCCATCAGGTGCATGCTGAGTTTGATGTGCCGGTTCACGAACAGGGCCAAGACCAGCGCGGCCATCATGGCCACCACGAGTCCAAGCAGCTCCGGCGGGAGATAGACGCCGGGCCGGGTCAGGGCGAACCAGCCGAGGGCCTGATAGAACAGCACGATGAGGAAGGGCAGGGTCCGCTCAGACCGGTCCGAGACCTCCAGGTCGCCCAGCACACCCCGGCGGTGAAGCACGTAAAGGGAAACGGCGGGCGCGACGGCGTTGATGAGCATGACGGAGGCCACATAGGTCATGACCGCGGGCTGCATCCGGAGCCAGGGATCCACCAACCACAACAGGCCCAGCACGATGAGGGGTGTCCACAGGGGGTGGAACACGTAGGAGATCAGGACCGCCAGTGCGCGCATCAGAGTTCCTTCCTCAGCCGTGCAACGGGAATGCCGAGTTGCTCCCGGTACTTGGCGACGGTCCGCCGGGCAATCTGGTAGCCCTTGTCCTGCAGGACCTTCATCAGCTTCTCATCGCTCAGCGGCTTGCGCTTGTCCTCCTCCCCGACGGCCTCCTCGAGGATCTTCTTGACCTCCCGGGTCGACACCTCCTCCCCGCTGTCCGTGGAGAGTGATTCGCTGAACAAGGTCTTGAGCAGGAAGGTCCCGTAGGGGGTCTGGACATACTTCGAATTGGCCACCCTCGAGACGGTGCTGATGTCCATGCCAATCCGCTCGGCGATGTCCTTGAGGATCATGGGCTTGAGCTCTGTCTCGTCGCCGGTCAGGAAGTACGCTTCCTGGTGCTCCATGATGGCCTCCATCGTGATCTTGAGCGTGTTGCGGCGTTGGTTGATGGCATCGATGAACCACTTGGCCGCATCGACCTTGCGCTTGACAAAGGTGATGGCCTCCTTCTGGGCCCGGTCCGGCTTCTTGGCGGCCGCGTACCCGGCCATCATCTCGCGGTACTCATTGGACACGCGCAGCTCCGGAGCGTTGCGTCCATTGATCTGGAGGCGAAGGGCGTCCCCCTCGACGGAGACCTGGAAATCCGGCACCACCGCCTGGATGGGCCGGGAGGAATCCGATCCGGAATTGCCCGGCTTCGGATTGAGCCGCGTGATTTCCTCGATGGCCGCCTTGAGCATGTCCTCTTCCACCTCGAGGCGGCTGATCAGCTTGTCGTAGTGCTTCTTGGTGAAGGCGTCGAACTGCTCGGACAGCATGCGGTGCGCCAACCGGAGAGGTCCATCCTCCGGGGCGGACTCGAGTTTGCGGTCGAGTTGGAGCAGGAGGCACTCCTGCAGGTCCCGCGCGCCGACCCCGGCGGGGTCCAGCTGCTGGACGATGCCGAGCACGGCCTCGAGCTCTTCCTCCTCCACCTCGATGCCCTGCCCAAAGGCGAGATCCGAGGTGATCGAATACAGGTCCCGGCGCAGATAGCCGGCCTCGTCGAGATTGCCGATCAGGAACGAGGCCAACAGGCGCTGGCGGTCGGTCACCGGACGCAGCCCGACCTGTGCCGTGAGGCGCTCGGCAAAGGTCTCCCCGGCCCCGAAAGGCAGGTCCCGGTCCTCGTCCTCTCCGTGGTTGTTGACGGCGTAGCGGTAGCTGGGTGTGGGATCGTCGAGGTAGGCGTCGAAGTCGAAATCGTCCCGGGTCTCGCCCCGGTCGTCATCCAGCCCATCCGCGCGGTCGAACTCCTCCTCCTCTTCCCGGCCCTCCTCGAGGGCGGGGTTGACCTCCAGCTCCTCCTTGATGCGCGCCTCCAATTCCAGCGTGGGCACCTGCAGCAGCTTCATCAGCTGGATCTGCTGGGGGCTCAGCTTCTGCTGGAGTTTCTGCTGGAGGCTTTGCTTGAGCATGCTGGAATTTAATGCGGTGTCGCCACCGCATCACACTCAGAACTCCGCGTTCTGCGGGGTCCGCGGGAACGGAATCACATCGCGGATGTTCGTCATGCCGGTGGCGAACATGACCAGCCTTTCAAATCCCATGCCAAAGCCGGCGTGAGGTGCCGTTCCGAAGCGACGCGTGTCGAGGTACCACCAGACGTGGTCTTCCGGGATGTCGAAATCGGCGCACTTCTTCTTGAGCACGTCCAGGCGCTCCTCCCGCTGGCTTCCGCCGACGAGCTCGCCGATGCCCGGGACCAGCACGTCCATGGCCGCCACCGTCTTGCCATCGTCATTGGCCCGCATGTAGAAGGCCTTGATCTCCGCCGGGTAATCGGTCAGGATGACCGGCTGCTTGAACTTCTTCTCCACCAGCCAGCGCTCGTGCTCGCTCTGGAGGTCGATGCCCCACTCCACGGGGTACTTGAACTTCTTCTTCTTGAAGGGCTTGGAGTTGCGGAGCAGGTCGATGGCTTCCGTGTAGGTGATCCGGACGAAAGGGTTCTCCGTGACGAAGCGCAGGCGCTCAATGAGGCCCATCTCGTTGCGCTGGTCGGCCGGCAGCTGCTTTTCGATGTCGGCCTCCCGCTTGGCGAGGAACTCCAGCTCGGCCGGGAAGCGCTCCAGAACCTTGGTCAGGACGAAGCGGAGGCAATCCTCGGCGAGGTCCATGTTGTCGGTCAGGTCGTTGAAGGCCACCTCGGGTTCGATCATCCAGAACTCGGCGAGGTGCCGGGACGTGTTGCTGTTCTCGGCGCGGAACGTCGGGCCGAAGGTGTACACCTTGCCGAGGGCCATGGCGCCAAGCTCGGCCTCCAGCTGGCCGCTGACGGTCAGGTTGGAGGGCTTGCCGAAGAAGTCGGCCGCATGGTCGACGGCCCCGTCTTCCGTCTTCGGCACCTCATCGAGGTTCAGGGTGGTCACCTGGAACATCTCCCCCGCTCCCTCGGCGTCGCTGCCGGTGATGATGGGGGTGTGGAGCATGTAGAACCCGGCCTGGTCGAAGTACTCGTGGATGGCATACTGCAGGCCGTGGCGGAGGCGGAAGACCGCGTTGAATGTGCTGGTCCGGAAGCGCAGGTGGGCCTTTTCACGAAGGAACTCCATGGTGTGTCGCTTCATCTGGATGGGGTACACCTCCGGGTCGGCGTCGCCGAGCACTTCGATGCTCGTCACGTCCACCTCGGTCGCCTGGCCCGCGCCCTGACTCTCCACCAGGATGCCCTCGGCCCGGATGGCCGCGCCGGTGGTGAGCCGCTTGAGCAAGGCTTCCTCGGTGCCCTCGCGGTCGAGGACAAGCTGCAGGTTGCCCAGGCACGATCCGTCATTGACGGAGAGGAATTGGTTGTTGCGGAAGGTGCGCACCCAGCCGCAGACGGTGACATTCTGCCCGACGTGTGCCGTGTCGAGCAATTCGGAAATGGCGTGTCTCTTCACGCCGGCAAAGATGCGGCGATTCAGGCCGGATTCGGCGTCTTGGTCTCATCCGCGGAAACCGCGCCGTCCCGGAGCCGGACGACCCGGTGGGCATAGGCCGCGATGTCCTCCTCGTGGGTGACCAGCACGACGGTGTTTCCCGCCGCGTGGATTTCACCGAAGAGGGCCATGATCTCGAGCGAGGTCTTGGTGTCGAGGTTGCCGGTCGGCTCGTCTGCGAGCAGCAGATCCGGCCGGTTGACCAGGGCCCGGGCCACGGCCACGCGCTGCCGCTGTCCCCCGGACAGTTCATTGGGCCGGTGGTCCATGCGGTCGGCGAGCCCGACCTGCTCGAGGACCTCCCGGGCCCGGGCCTCCCGGTCTGCGCGGGACGCCCCAGCGTACACGAGCGGCAGGGCCACATTCTCGAGGGCCGTATAGCGCGGCATGAGGTTGAACGTCTGGAAGACGAAGCCGATCCGCCGGTTCCGGATGTCGGCCAGGGCGTCGTCATCGAGGGTGCCCACATCCTCCCCGGCGAGGCGATAACGGCCCGACGTCGGGGTGTCCAAGCAACCGAGCATGTTCATCAGCGTTGACTTACCAGAACCTGAAGGCCCCATCAATGCGGTGTACTCTCCCTGCCCGATGTCGACCGACAAGCCCCGCAGGGCGTGCACTTCCTGCTGTCCAACCTGGTAGGTCTTCCACACATCATGCACCTGTATCAACGCCGGCATGGGCGCAAGTTAATCTGCGACCAGCCCGTCCTTGATTTAAATTCCGGGTTCCACCATGCTCTACTATCGGATTCTGAACAACGCCAAGGCCCTCATCCTCCTTCCCCTGCTGCTTGCGGCCACCGGAGCGGGCGCCCAGCTTGTCACGGACAACACCGTCACCCCGGAGGAGGCCCTGATCGACTACCTGCTCGGTGAAGGGGTGGAGGTCAGCAACATCACCTTCAGCGGTGACCTCAACCAAATCGGCAGCTTCGACGCCAACGCGACCAACATCGCCATCCTCGACGGCATCATGCTGGCCACAGGCGACATCGACGTGGCCATCGGACCCAACGACGCAGGCGGAGCCGGACTAGGCGGAGGCAACTTCGGGGCTGGGGACCCGGACCTCACGGCGCTGAGCACGTTCAACACGAACGACGCGGCCATCCTCGAATTCGACTTCGTTCCGTCTGGTGACTCCCTGATTTTCAACTACATCTTTGCTTCCGAGGAGTACAACGAGTACGTCTGCGGCTCGGTGAATGACGCCTTCGGGTTCTTCCTGTCCGGCCCGGGCATCGTCGGCCCCTACTCCGACAATGCCGTCAACCTCGCCACCATCCCCAACCCGGTCCTGGAGGGGGAGACCATCCCAGTGACGATCAACTCGGTGAACAACGGACAGCCCGGGTTTGCCGGGACCGCCTCCAACTGCAACCAGGTCTCCGAGCAGTGGAACCTCAACACCGACTACTATGTCGACAACGACGGAAACAATGACCCGACCTCCGTCCAGTTCGACGGCTTCACGGTCATCCTGACCGCGGCCGCCCAGGTCCAGTGCGGACAGACCTACCACATCAAGATCGCCATCGCCGACGCCGGGGACACGGCCTTTGACAGTGCGGTGTTTCTCGAAGGCGGTAGCTTCTCCTCCAACAGCGCCAGCATCGAGGCATCCGCCAGCATCGGAGGGGCTCCGGTCTTCCTCGGCGACTCAGTCGTTGTGGAGGGGTGCAACGAGGCGGGCTTCACCGTCATCCGCCCCCTCGCCGATTTCGCCGACACCCTGGAGGTGACGGTGTACGGCACGGCCCAATCCGGCATCGATTTCGAGCCCATCGACACCTCGGTGGTCATGGAGGCCGGCGTTGGCGAGTTGCTCATTCCCCTGATCGTCGTGGACGACAACCTCGCGGAAGGGCCCGAAACGGTCACGCTCGAGTATCTCTACGTCAACCTGTGCGGGGACACCACCCTCGCCTCCGCCACGCTGGTGATCCAGGATCCGGATCCGCTGTTGGTCCAGGTTCCCGACGAGGTGGCCCTGTGCCCGCCCGTGGAGGTCTCCGCCCTCGTCACGCAAGGCTATGCCCCCTTCGTCTTCGGATGGAGCACCGGGGACAGCACGGCCACCATCGAGTACGAGGACGCGGAACCGACAACCATCACGCTGACCGTGACGGACGTTTGTGGCGACTCCCTGGTTCTGCCGGTCGACCTCGTCCCCCCAGCGGAACTTGAGGTGCAGATCGTTCAGCTCGACGAACCCTATTGTCCTGGAGACCCGGTCCAACTTGGCACCGAGGTCCTCTCCGGCACGGGCACCGTCACGTGGTCTTGGTCGTCCAACGTGGACAATGCGACCGGAGGCAACGCCAATGTGAGCCCGAGCACCAACGAGACGTTCACCGTCGATGCGGAAGATGCCTGCGGCCAGACCGATGAGGCCATGTGGACCGTCCTCGTGCCCACCTTTGAACCGGTGGTGGCCTACGACATCGACCTGTGTCCCGGCGAATCCGCCGTACTCGGCATCGAAGGGGGCACGCAGAGCTACACCTTCACCGACGAGGACGGCACGCCCCTGACCGCCGCCAACGGCCCAGGAACGGAGTACGGCTCCAATGTGGTGTTCACCAACGAAACCGGAAGCATGTACGTGGGCGACGTCCTGACCACAACCATCGTGGTGGTCACCGACGAGTGTGGGTTGAGCGACCAGGCCACGGTGGACGTGGACATCTGCGAGATGATCATCCCCAACGTCTTCACCCCCAACGG
>WTID01000138.1:22463-26692 GCA_011522855.1 Flavobacteriales bacterium | reverse complement strand
ATGTACATCGGGGGAGACAACAACATCTTCTGGAAGCCGATGAGCTGGGCCATCATCTATGGTCTGACGTTTGCCACTTTCCTCACGTTGGTGATCGTGCCCGTGATGATGTGGTACCTGACCCGGGCGAACTACAAGTGGGTCAAGCGCCTGCCCCTTTCCTGAAGTGAGATTGGTGGCCGCGAGTCCTGTTGGTGGAACCTAACTTCGCGCTTCCGGAACCGCCCGGCACACGATGAGTGACCTTCTCCAACACGAGTGCGGCATCGCGCTGCTCCGGCTCAAGAAGCCGCTTCAGTACTACATCGACACCTACGGGACGGCCTTCTACGGCCTAAACAAGATGTACCTGCTGATGGAGAAGCAGCGGAACCGGGGACAGGACGGTGTGGGCTTGGCCAACGTCAAGATTGACGTCCCCCCCGGCAAACGCTACCTCAGCCGATCCCGCTCCACAGCCAAGCAACCGATTGAGGACCTCTTCTCGCAGGTCATGGGCCGGTTTGCCGACACCCAGAAACACCATCCGGAGCGCCTCAAGGATGCCGATTGGCTCCAGAAGAACCGCGCCTTCACGGGCGAAGTCTTCCTGGGACACCTCCGCTACGGCACCTACGGGCGCAACACCATCGAGCGCGTCCACCCCTTCCTTCGGCAGAACAACTGGCGCACCCGGACCCTCGCCCTCGCTGGAAACTTCAACCTGACCAACGTCGACGAGCTGTTCGACATCCTCGTGGAACTCGGCCAGCACCCCAAGGAGAAGGCCGACACGGTGACCGTGCTCGAGAAGGTGGGCCACTTCCTCGACGAAGAGGTCGAAAAGGCCTTCCGGCAGTTCAAGAATGCCGGCCACGAAAACGCAGAAATCAGCGGCCTCATCGCAGATCAACTCGATGTGGCCAACGTCCTGCGTCGGGCCTCCATCAACTGGGACGGCGGCTACGTGATGGGCGGCATCGTCGGCAGTGGCGACGCGTTCATCGCCCGCGATCCGAACGGCATCCGCCCTTGCTTCTGGTACGAGGATGACGAGGTGATCGTGGCCGCCTCCGAACGGCCGGTCATCCAGACCGCCTTCAACGCCGTGACGGCCGACGTCAAAGAGCTCCAGCCAGGAGAAGCGCTCATCATCAACCGCAACGGTGACAGTCAGGTCACGGAAGTCCGCGCACCAGGTGAGCGGACGCCCTGCAGCTTCGAGCGGATCTATTTCTCCCGCGGCAACGACGCCGACATCTACCGCGAGCGGGTCGCCCTGGGAGAGTCCCTGGTGCCCCGCGTCCTCGAAGCCATCGAGCACGACCTCGACTCCACCGTTTTCAGCTTCATTCCCAATACGGCAGAGACCTCCTACTACGGATTGATCAGGGGAATGGAAAGCCACCTCAGCCAGAGCAAGATCCAACGCATCCTCGGCCTCGGTGCCAATCCGGATGCCGCTGAGGTGCGGGCCATTCTCGAAGAGCGTCCCCGGGTCGAGAAGATTGCCCTGAAGGACGCCAAACTCCGGACCTTCATCGCCGATGACGGGGCCCGCGACGACCTCGTCGCCCACGCCTACGACATCACCTACGGCACGGTCAAACGGGGCGAGGACCAAATGGTGGTCATCGACGATAGCATCGTGCGCGGCACCACCCTCAAGCGGAGCATCCTGCGCATCCTCGACCGCCTCGGCCCCCTCCGCATCGTGGTCGCCAGCAGCGCGCCCCAGATTCGTTACCCCGACTGCTATGGCATCGACATGGCCCGCATGGGCGATTTCGTGGCCTTCCAGGCGGCCATCGAACTGCACCGCGAACGGGGCAACGAGGCCCTCATCGAACAGGTCTACCTCGACTGCAAGGCCGAACTCGAGAAGCCGCTGGAAGAACAGCGCAACCGGGTCCAACCCATCTACGCGAGCCTCACGGAAGAAGAGACCGCGGCCAAAATCTCCGAGCTGCTCACACCCAAGGGGATGGGCGCGGAAGTGCGCATCATCTTCCAAAGTGTCGAGGGATTGCACGCCGCCATTCCGGAGCACAAGGGCGACTGGTACTTCACGGGAAACTTCCCGACTCCGGGGGGCAATCGCGTGGCCAACCGGGCCTTCGTCTTCTGGAAAGAGGGACGCAGCGAGCGCGCCTACTGAGCCCGTCGGACTTCTGGACTCAACCGCGGTGCAAGCCGCACTCGCGGCTCGACGCTTCCCACCACCACCGGCCGGCGCGGACCGCCTCACCGGGAAGGACCGGTCGCGTGCACGGCGCACAGCCGATGCTCGGGTATCCGAGGGCATGCAATGGGTTCACCGGAACGCCTGTGGCCACCGCCGCCGCCTCGATCATGTCGTCATCCCAATCGAGCAGAGGGTGGAATTTCCTGAGTCCCCACTCCGGGGCATCCTCCACCATGTCCATCGCAGAACGGTTGGCACTGTGCCCACCTCGCAATCCGGTGATCCACCACGATTTTCCAGCGCACGCTTCGCGCAATGGCGCCAACTTCCGCATGCCGCAGCACCGCTTGCGTTCCCCATCACTCAGGTAGATGGCCTGCATGCCTCCACCCGCCTCGAAGGCCTCCACCTCGGATGAAACCGGGGTCAGCCGACGAATGGTCAAGCCGAAATGGGCTTCGGTCCGGGACCAGGTCTCCAGCGTCGCAGGAAACAAGCAACCCGTGTCGAGGGACACCAACTCCACATCCAAACCGGACTCAGCGATGGCCCAGGTCAGCACCTGGTCCTCCTTGCTGAACGACGTGGTGAACAGGACCGATTCTGACGAGCAGGATTCACCGAGCGCGTCGCGCAAACGGCCTTGAAGTTGGTCAAGCAGGGATTGGGGTTGCGGGCCGGACATGGCCAGCAAATCTAATCATTCCCTATAAATCCTACCCAAAAACTATGATTTAATCAAATCCACCACGGAACGAGACTCCAGAACGGAAAGCTGGGCGTCTCGCACCTCGACCATCATCCGATGTAGCCCACAATCCTCCTCCACACAGTCCTCGCACCGCTCATAGAAGTGGAGGCTCACGCAGGAAAGCGGCGCAATCGGCCCATCCATGAGCCGAATCACCTTGGCCAACAGGATGTCTTCCGCCGGACCACTCAAGGCGTGCCCTCCCGCAGGTCCCCTTCGGCTCTTGATGATGCCCCCGGCCTTCAGGTCGACCAGGATCTGCTCGAGAAACTTGAGGCTCATCGGCGAGGCGTCCACGATGTCCCGGGCGCTGGTCCACAACGTAGCGTCTTCCTCCTGCGCCTGGCGCTTCGCCAGCACAGTCAGGGCCCGAAAGGCGTATTGGGCTTTCTTGGTCAACATGGTTCTCGGTTCTTCGCGCCCGAAACGGGCATGGGGTCAACGCACGAACACCCGGTGAGGTTGGCCCACCGCCCGACCATCGGACGATCGGGGAACGAGCAAGACGATGCCTGTGTCCCAATCACCCGTCGGGATGGACACCTGGCCAAAGCCATCCGCACTGCCCTCGGCAAGGCGACGACCGTCCGCAGCGACAGCCTCCCAGGACCAGCCTCGGGGCAGTTCCCATTGCACATCCTGCCCCCGATCCACAGGGTTCGGATACGGCAACGACACCACCCCCATCTCCACCTCAGGCACCGACAACAAGTGATTGGCGTACCACGCCACATCCGTCACGGCCAGAATCTGAGCGCTGTCCGCATCCAGGACCACCAAGTCTTCGTGAAGGAACACCGGCATGATGGAGTCCTGCGCGAAATAGAACACCTGATTCAAGACCCACGTGTTGGTGTCCCCAGCATAAGCCTCCTCGTAAGTCTGCATATAATTCGCCCGCAACACCTCCTCCAACTCCGTTCCGTCCGGCATCACCAGGGAACCCCACGCGTCCACCTCCGTGGTCACTTCTCCGACGAGGGAATACGGCTGACCAAACAGCATCATGTCTGCCGAAAACGTATCCTCCACAACATCACCGAATCCCATCGGAAGGGTCCACTGGACGAGCGGGTCATCGAAGGGAAGGGTCACGCCGTTGGTCACATTTGCATTGCCCAGGATGGTGAAATCGCCCTCTTGCAAGGCCCAGAACGAGACCTGATCGCCCACCGTGTTGGTCCACTCCGCTCCCGAAAACGCGTCATTGAAGGGCGACAAGGTGGAGGGCTCCAGCGCTAACAATGCCACAGCCGACCCGGACACCCCACTGAAATCCCAGGCCTGGGGCTGATCACTGGCGGGCGTCGGCTC